>JAZDJM010000320.1:0-10787 GCA_043804305.1 Bacteroidota bacterium | reverse complement strand
GAATTTGTCATGGCACCGCTTCCAAAGGTTTGAGCCAATCCTGCAACCGTTGGTGAGTGGCACAATCTGGCGCAATGGTCAACATTATTTGTTCCCATTACTGCCCGTGTAAATTTCTGAATGATATAATTATCCTCATTGGTAACCTTGGCAGAAGCCAGAGCTGCAAATTGGTCTTTTTTACTGTTCGCATATTTCGAAGCAATCAGGTCTATTGCTTCATCCCATGTTGCTTGAACGAATTCACCATTTTTCTTGATTAAAGGATTTATTAGCCTGTCTTTATGATTTACAAAACTATAACCGTATCTGCCTTTAACACATAAGCGGCCTTTATTGACAATACTTTCCCTATCGCCACGGGCACTGATTATTTCATTGTTTCTTACTCCAAGAATAATATTACAACCTACACCACAATATGAACAGACTGTTTTTACTTCACGGCCGGGAATTTGAAATTGTTTTGGAATAAGAGCACCAACAGGACATCGTACCACACATTCGCCGCAAGATTCGCAAACCGATTCCAAAATGGGTTTGTTCATAAAAGTGCTTATTACTGTTCCAAATCCCCGATCTGCATAATTCAACGCACTTACGCCCTGAACTTCATCGCAAGTTCTGACACAAATTCCACACATGATGCATTTGTTATGGTCGAGTGTAAAAAATGGATTTGAGGTATCCGGCTCCAAAAAAGGCCTTGTTTTTCTTAGGCTATTAAAACGTTTAATATCAATACCCACAAATGAAGTTACCTCCTGAAGCTGGCATTGATTATTTTTATTGCATGAAGTACAATCTTGAGTATGATTTGCGTGAATCAACTCGAGGGAGGTTTGCCTTATATGCTGAATATCGTTACTTTCTGTTCTGATTTTCATTCCGTCTGCAACGGTTGTATTGCAAGCAGTAATTTGACCACGGAATCCATCCACTTCAACAATGCACATTCTACATGCACCTGTTGGAATGAGATCTTCATGATGACAAAGGTTTGGAATATAAATCCCATTTTCCAGAGCAGCCTCAAGAATTGTTTTATTTGATTTTGTTGATATTTTAACGTCATCAATTATTAATTGTATATCATTCATTTTAAGCCTCCAATTCTAAAATTCCGGAATTCCATTCAATGGCATTAAATTTTGTTGGGCAGTTTTCGTAGCAAATACCACATTTTATGCATAAATCCTGCTCAATGGTATGCACTTGTTTTCGATCTCCGTTTATTGCAAAAACAGGACAAGAAATTGCACAAATATGGCAACCTGTACATTTTAATGGATTAATATAAAAATGTAGCAAACTTTTACAAACCTTTGCAGTGCATTTTTTTTGAAGAATATGATCTTCATACTCATCCCTGAAATATTTGAGTGTTGTTATAACGGGATTTGGAGCTGTTTGTCCTAAGCCGCATAATGATCCTTTCATTATTCCTTTCCCCAAAGATTCGAGCAAATCAATATCTTCAATTTTTCCCATTCCGCTGGTTATATCATTCAGTATATCAAGCATTTGCTTCGTACCAAGTCTGCATGGAGTACATTTTCCGCAAGATTCTTTATGGGCAAAATCGAGGAAATAGCGTGCAACATCAACCATACATGTATCTTCATCCATGACCACCAAACCGCCTGAGCCCATAATTGAACCTACTTTGGCCAATGATTCATAATCAACCGGAGTATCCAACAGTGATTCAGGAATACATCCACCCGATGGACCACCTGTTTGCACGGCCTTAAATTTTTTGCCGTTTGGCACTCCTCCACCAATTTCAAATATAATTTTCTTTAAGCTTGTGCCTAATGGAACTTCAATAAGGCCACTGTTCTTAATTTTTCCTACCAATGCAAATGTTTTTGTTCCTTTGCTTTGCTCTGTTCCATACTGTGCAAACCACTCAGCACTATTTTGAAAAATTCGAGCGACAGACGCAAGAGTATCCACATTATTTATAATGGTAGGTTTTCCCCACAGGCCTGATACGGCCGGAAAAGGAGGTCGCGAGTTGGGCATTCCACGATTACCTTCTAATGAAGCAATCAATGCAGTTTCTTCGCCGCACACAAATGCGCCGGCTCCTTCTTTAATCTTGATATAAAAGTTAAAATCAGTACCAAGAATGTGTTTACCCAATAGGTTTTTTTCTTCCGCTTGGTAAATGGCCATTTTCAACCTGCTGATTGCCAGCGGATATTCTGCCCTGCAATAAATGTAGGCATTTTGAGCACCAATGGCTTTGCCGGCTATAATCATTCCTTCAAGTAACGCATGCGGATCGCCTTCTATTAAAGATCTATTCATAAAAGCACCGGGATCACCCTCATCGGCATTGCATATTAAATATTTTTCATCACGTTTGGTATTCATGCAGAATTCCCATTTCTTCCAGGTAAAAAATCCTGCTCCTCCTCTACCCCTAAGTCCTGATTCTTTAACAGCTTCAAGAATTTTTTCAGGATTAATTTGAAGTGCTTTTTTTAAACCGGAATACCCTTTATTTGCGATATAATGATTAATATTTGTTGGATCGATAAGTCCGCAATTCTGTAGCACCAGCCGAACCTGAGGTTTCATGATTTGTAAGGAATAAAAAGCGGGAATATTATTTTCTGATTTATTCCCGATTGCACCGATTAGATGCCCATCGAGAATATCATTATTAATCAGGCATTCCCTTATAAGACTATTGACCTCTTTTACTCCTATATTTTCGTAAAATATCAGAGGAGAATTTGGTTTGTAAATCCCGACTATCGGTTCGGCATAACACATTCCAATACAGCCAACTTCATGAACTTCAGCCTCAAGTTTAAGTTGTGATAATTTTTGTTTCAGTTCACTTATCACTTCAACTGAACCAGCTGATCGACCACAGGTGGCATTCCCCACAAAAAAAACGGGTTTATCTCCTTGAATAAGATATTCCCATTCTTTTATAGCATTTTCAAAAATATCTTGGCTTTCCATATCATCATTTTGATTTTGAAAATAATACTTTTACCTTTTGTGAAGTCAGTTTAGCCTCAACTTTATCATTTATCATAATGCATGGGGCAAGGCTACAAGCTCCGATGCAGGCAACACTTTCGAGAGAATGCTGCAGATCTGCAGTGGTTTCTCCTTCTTTTATGCCTAAATGTGTTTCAATATCATTGAGAATTCCGGGAGCTCCCTGTACATGACAAGCAGTTCCCCGGCATAACATGATGTGATTTTCGCCCTTGGATTTAAAACGAAATTGCGCATAAAAAGTAGCCACACCATATACTTTACTTAATGGAATTCTTAAAAATTTTGAAATAGCAGTCATAGCCGATTCAGATAAATATCCATTTTTCTGCTGTACCTTTTGGAGTAAAGGAATCAATTCATCTTCCTTGCCCGAATAGCCTGAAAAAATTTCTGAAATGCTCGTGTTCATAGAATTAATTATTTATTATTCAAAAATTTAGGTTAAGTGGCTGCCTCAATGTATTTATCATACTCACTTTGTGAATTTATATTACAAAAAGCTTTTTTATTTGATAAAGTCGCTTCAAATTCAACAAACTCAGTATTAACCTGTTTAAAAAAACTTCGAATTGAGAAATTATCAGTCGATTTTAAATATTCATTCAGCTTATTAAAAATTTTCAGCGAATATATGGCCGTCAACGGTTCCAGATTGCCATCAATGATTGGTATTATAATATCCGATTTTTTTTGATTATACACACTAACTATTTTATGAATAATCTCCGCATTTAGAAAAGGCATATCTATGGCAGTTATAAAAACTGCATCAAAGTTTCTGGCATTTGCTAAAGCTGAATGAATTCCGCCCAGAGGGCCAATCTCTTTGATAAAATCCTGATGTTTAGGGATCTTATCATCCGGAAAGTTTTCAATACAATTTGTAATAATTATTATTTCCTCAAAGAGATCTTTGAGCAGATATTTGGTTTTGTCGTAAAATGTAATCTCATTAATTTTAAGGAAGGCCTTATTTTTGCCCTTATAACGTGAACATTTCCCTCCTGCCAATATAACACCACAAATATTTTTCGATTTCGAATTCATTAAGGATTTTATTACTAAATCATAAAAATAATAGAATTTCCGGAATAGATTTCAAAATGTGCATATTTAGAACCCAAATAAATTAGGCCCCTGCGGTATTATAGAAAGCGTAATTATTCAAAATTTATTATCTTTATTCCCGTATTATAAAATGAACACAATACCTTATTAACCAATTATTAGGTCAAATTTTTTATTTTTAAAACTTTATTAAATGAAATCAGATATTGAGATTGCACAGGCTGCAAAACTGCTTCCTATAAAAAAAATTGCTGAGAAATTAAAGCTAAACGAAGATGATTTGGAATTATACGGGAAATACAAAGCTAAAATCCCTTTGAATCTGATTAGCGAAGAGAAAATCAAAAAAAACAAGTTAATCTTGGTCACGGCCATGACTCCTACTCCAGCAGGAGAAGGAAAAACAACAGTTTCGATAGGATTAACTGAAGGACTCAATAAAATAGGCAGGCAAACTACTGTTGTACTTCGTGAACCTTCATTGGGCCCGGTTTTTGGTATAAAAGGTGGTGCTGCAGGCGGAGGATTTTCGCAGGTTGTTCCAATGGAAGACATCAATTTACATTTTACAGGAGATTTTGCCGCTGTTGAAAAAGCAAATAATTTATTGGCGGCGTTAATCGACAATAATATTCAAAGTAAAACCCGCAATTTAAATATTGATCCACGTACAATTATGTGGAAAAGAGTGATGGATTTGAATGATCGTTCGCTCCGGAAAATTATAATTGGCACCGGTGGAACGGCCAATGGTATTCCTCGTGAAGACGGATTTAATATTACAGCAGCATCCGAAATTATGGCCATATTGTGCATGTCGAATTCTATTGAGGAACTTAAAGCCAATATGGGAAATATTTTTGTTGGTTTTACTTTTGATAAAAAACCAATATTTGCTCGCGATTTAAATGCGCATGGCGCCATGGCTATATTGCTTAAAGATGCAATAAAACCTAATTTAGTGCAAACTTTAGAAGGAAATCCGGCCATTATTCACGGCGGCCCTTTTGCCAATATTGCTCAAGGAACAAATACAATTTTGGCCACAAAAATGGGACTTTCATTATCTGATTATGTGGTAACAGAAGCAGGTTTTGGTGCTGATCTTGGTGCTGAAAAATTTATGAATATCAAATGCGGCTATAGTGGATTAGAGGTTGACGCAGTGGTATTGGTTGTAACAATTCGTGCTTTGCGCCATCATGGCGGAGCAAAAAAGGAAGAATACAATATGGCCAGTGTTGAAAAGGTTAAAAAAGGGCTTCCCAATATCGAAAAGCATATTGAGAATATCAAGAAATTTGGAATAACACCTGTTGTAGCGCTTAATCCGTCGTGGGGAGCTTCTGAAGAAGAGATTAAGATTACACAGGATTTTTGTGAAAGCTTAAGTGTAAAAGCTGTTATTCAGGAAGGATGGGAAAAAGGAGGAAATGGCATGGTAGATTTGGCAGAGGAAGTGATAAAAAACATTGAGTCCGGGGAAAATAAAATGAGGCGGTTGTATGATTGGAATCTTCCGGTAAAAGATAAAATTGAAATTATAGCCAAGGAAATATACGGTGCTGATGGAGTTGAATATTCACCAAAAGCGGAGAAAGATATCAAATTGATTCATAAGCTAGATCTGAATAATCTACCTATTTGTATGGCAAAAACCCAGAAATCGCTCTCGGATAATGAAAAATTATTTGCCCGTCCAAAAGGATTTACAGTAAATATCAGGGAATTTGAAATAGCTGCCGGAGCCGGATTTTTAATTCCAATTCTGGGAGATATGATGAGAATGCCCGGTTTACCAGAGATTCCTGCATCAGAGGGGATGGATATTGATGAAAACAGTGTAATTACGGGTTTATCCTGATGAAATATTTTAAACCGCAAACGGCCATCGAGGATTTCGATGGCCGTTTTTTTTGAAACTATTCGTTTATAAATTCATCGAATGTTTTTAATATCAGATCATTTGCTTTTGCTTTCTTTTTAAGTTTTTCAAAATCAAATTTTGCAGTTTCAAAACGTTCTTCAATTATTGCTAGATTTCCCAATTCATTGCTTGTAGGTTTATCATAATTTCCGGCAATTTTCGAATATAAATCGGCCATTTTTTCTCGCAATTGCGGTTCTGCCGATCCAACATAATTATCGCCGGTTGTTATTACCAAAGTTTCTTTCAGGGCGTTGAGCGAAGCAGCAAGTTTAACGTTTTTACCTTCAATCGCTTTCAATACTTCATCCAATTCATAAACCAAATAGGCAAGCCGCTGAGTCATGTCATACATTTTCATGGTTACCTCATGCTTTAGCTTTCGGTCATCTTTTGAAAGTCCGGTGCTTTCGTCGTAAACCAGTTCAAATTGATGCTCATAAGTTTCTTTTCCTTTAACAATCACAGCTTTATATTTGCCGGCTTGAACTCTTGGAGCAGTAAAACCACCAAAACTAAAGGTTTTTCCTTTGGCAACTTTAGGCTGTTTAATAGTATAATGCCAATTTACAATATTTATTCCTTTCGATTTTCCTGCTCCCAGAGAAGAAATCAGGATTCCATCCAAATCCTGAATTTCGAGTGTCATTTTACCGAAAGTATGGCGTTTTGGCAGCAAGTATTTTATTTGCGCCGCTGTTGTTGGATTAGCACCTACAAATTGGGTTTCAGTTCCGAAATTTCCGCCAAATCCGCTATTATCATTCATAATTGTTGGTTTGGATGCGAAAAAATGAAGATCTTTTTTCAGATTTTCAGCATTTATTTCTCTGAGTGGGGATATATCATCAATAATAATTATTCCCCGCCCGTGAGTAGCTAAAACAAGGTCGTTTGTTTTTGGATGCAATTCGATAAAATGTACTGCAACCGATGGCATATTGTTGGTAAATTTGCTCCAGCTTTTTCCGCCATCCAAAGTTATATACAGCCCAAATTCTGTTCCAAGGAATAATAAATCTGGATTAACATAGTCTTCTTGCAGGTTGCGGGCAAAACCGATGATTTCGTCTGTTATAATACTTGTCCAAGTTTTTCCAAAATCAGTTGTTTTATAGGCATAAGGTTTGAAATCACCTCTCGTATGTCCTTCAAAAACCGCATAGGCAGTAGCTTTGTCATGAACGCTTGCCTCGATATGGTAAGCCCAAGTATTTTTTGGCAATCCATTAATATTCAGCGAAGTATTCGTCCATGTTTTACCTCCATCAGTCGTTACCTGTACATTCCCATCATCTGTTCCAACCCAGATAATATTTTCATCAAAAGTTGATTCGGCTATTGTAAAAATAGTGGTGTGATTTTCTGCTCCGGAATTATCAACCGATAATCCACCTGAATTTTCCTGCTGTTGTTTACTTTTATCATTGGTGGTTAAATCGGGTGAAATAATCGTCCAGGTGTCGCCCATATCTTCCGACTTATGCAAAAACTGACTTCCTATATAAAACCTATCCGCTTGATGGCTGCTTATAGCAATTGGAGTATTCCAATTAAAACGAAGTTTAGGATTTCCTTTTACAGGTAAGGGTTGAATTGTTTTTACCAATTTTTTATCCACATCGTAACGCCAAACGTTTTCGGCTCCCTGCATTTCGGAATAAATAATATTTTTAGTTGGATGACGAAATACTCTAAAACCATCGCCGGCTCCTACCGAATTCCAATCTCTGGCTTCTATGCCTCCATCCGATTTTGAAGGGCCGTACCATGAGCCATTATCCTGAAGACCGCCATAAACATTGTAAGGCTCGGCATTATCAACACTTACATGATAGAACTGAGAAAGCGGAAGATTTTCAACAATTTCCATAGTTGTTCCTCCATTCCACGAGCGATAAACGCCACCATCAGTTCCTACATAAAGGATGTCCGAATTATTGATATCAAAAGCCATATCGTGAATATCACTGTGCATATTGCCAAGGTTCTTGAAGGTTTTACCTCCATCTCTTGAGATTGAACCATTAAGGCCGGCCTTAATTACAACATCCGGATTCTTAGGATCAACCACTATTTTTGAAAAATAAAATGGCCGAACCGTAATTCCGAAATCATTATTTAGTTGTTCCCAGTTTGCTCCGGCGTCATCGCTTCTGTATAATCCTTTTCGGATATCTTCTTCTGCTTCGATAACTGTATAAAGAACATTAGGATTTGAAGGTGCAACAGCGATTGCCAATCGGCCTAATTTTCCTTTTGGAAATCCGTTATGAATTTTATTCCATGTTTTTCCGGCATCTACCGATTTATATAATGCGCTGTTTTCGCCTCCTGATTCAAAAGACCAGGCAGTGCGCCGAAATTCCCACATGCTGGCATATAAAATATCGGGATTTTTGGGATCAATTGCCAAATCAGCACATCCTGTTTTTTGATTTACATATAGAATTTTTTGCCAGTTCAATCCACCATCGGTAGTTTTATAAACGCCGCGATCTTCGCTATCAGACCATAGTGCGCCCATTACGCCAATATAAATTTCGTTTGAGTTTTTAGGATTGATAATTATATTGGAGATACGCTCCGATTTTTCAAAACCAATTTTAGTCCATGTTGAACCGCCATCTTTTGATCTGTAAAGTCCGTCGCCGATAGAAACACTGTTTCTTGGCCAAGTTTCGCCTGTTCCGACATAAATGGTGTTATCCGGATCGTTTGGATCTAAGGTTACTGCACCAATGGATTGACAATATTCATCAAAAATTGGGTTAAAAGTAGTACCGGCATCGTTCGATTTCCAAACTCCCCCGCCGGCAGTTCCTGTATAAACTATTCGTGGGTTAGTTGGATGAACTTCCATATCGTTTATTCTTCCACTCATTAAAGCGGGGCCGATATGACGGGCATTTAAATCGCCAAAAAGGTCTTTTGCTGAAATTTTTTCAGTTGATTGCGCATTTAAATCCTCCGGTAAAATGCTTACAATAAAAAATATAATTAATACTAAATGCTTCATCTTTTGTAAATTTGATTAATAAAAAAATCCCCAATAATTTTTATTGAGGATTGATTTTTGAGATTTTATTGTGGAACCTGAGGAGTTTCTACTTCTTCAGGAAATGCAAACTCTTTTGCATCAATTTGTGGGTTTAACGAAATTTTTAAAATAGAAATTATTTGGCCGGGCTGCCCTTTTAAACCTTGAGATAAAGAAAATGGAAAATATATACCATCAATTTCCTGGTATTCGCTCATTTTCGTTTCTGAAATCTGACCTTTCATTGGTCCCATTTTAATTTCAGAATGAACTGCAAGAGGCACAAAACTCTCTGTATCGAAGAAGTAAAAAGATACATTATCTTCTTTGTTGCCATCAACAGTTAATTGATCTTTTGTGAGTTTAATTTTAAAACAATCCGTTCCATCTATAGCTTCATTTGCTAAAAGCTCAACTTTATAGCCTTTATCCTTGTAATTTAAAAATGGATCGGGAAAATCTCTTGCCTGAATTTTCATATTCTCAGTGGTTTCCTGATCGCTTTTCTCAGCTTTCTGCGTCATAAAATTCACGCCCCATAACACATTGCCATCAAAAACTCCCTGTTTGATTATTTTTCCCTGAAAATTGATGATTGTCATTTGTCTGCCATCTTTCAAAGAAATTATTTCAAGTGGAATTTCCATGCCCATTTGATTGATTTTGGCATCCATTTTCATGCCCTCAAGGCTGTTCCAAGCTGTTAAGCCGCCGGTGTTCTCAAAATAATTTGAAATAATTTCATCAGCAGTTTGAGCATAAATAATTGATGCAGAAACTAGAAATAAGGCAATAATTAGTAATTTTAAATTTTTCATTCTTAAATAATTTTTAGATTAATGTCTTATGGAATCCGCATGTATGATTTGCCACGGTATAATTGTTAAACGAACATGCTCGTTTTGTATATAAAATTCTCTGTTAGATGTACAAAGTTTAAAAAATGTTACTCAAAATACTACTTTTTACCTAAATTTAACATTTTACAGCTATTGAAAGCATACTACATACTTCCTTTAAAATCATAATTTAGTTTGCTTTGAAGATTGTTTATAGAACCAATAAAATTTTTAATCGATGCAATTTCTAAATGAGTTAATTTACTGATATTGATCTGGTTATCGGGAAATTTATTTTGCAGGATTCGTTGGCTTTGTGTGCGCAAGCGTATATGCATCAAATAATTATAGGAAAGTATCAGTTCGTCGTAAATAGATTTGCTTATTGCATTTTTAGCATAAAGTTGATTTATTCTTTCTAATGTATTTGTTTCTTGCAGTTTATTGCGAAGCGCATATAATCTGACGAAGCCAATTACAGGAAGCAGAATTTTTTTAATGTCCAGATTTACACTTTCACTGTCTTTTGAATTTCCTATCAAATTTCCGAAAACATTTATGGGCGATTTATATTTCAAAACAGATTGTGCCAAATGGTAGAAGAATATTGATTTCTCATCGATAATGGTTTGATTTACATGTGTTTTAAGTTCATCTATCAAAGAATTGGAGCCATAGATAAATCGAAAATCAAAAAATATACTGGCATCCAATACACTTTGGGCATCAGCGCTATTTATCCAATCTGAGAAATAGGCTTTCCAGACTTTGAGTGGTTGTGTCCATTTTGGATTTTGAGCCATTATTTCTCCATCACAATATTTATAACCTACATCGTTTAATTTTTTGCTTACCAATTGGCCTAGCTTTTGAAAATAAGTATAAG
>JAZDJM010000319.1:0-8464 GCA_043804305.1 Bacteroidota bacterium | reverse complement strand
TTGTTTTCATAAGCTTCGATTTATAAGTTGATTTATTTTTTATTCAATATCTCTATTTGGGAGCATTTATTTGCTCCACAATTTTCTTGAGATTAAAATCTTTTGGATTTTCTCTTAAAGCCAATTCGTAATATCGTTTTGTTTGCTTATCACAATCCATCTTGTTGTATTCATGATTTCCCCATAAGGCTGCCTGTGTCAAATCACGCCAAGCTTCACCAATTTTAGCATAGGAAGCAGAACGAACTTCAGCAGCACTCATCCCATCATATCCTTTATTAATTGAGGATACGGAATTTCCATACTTATTCAAAATTCCGGCGGCAGTTTTGATAAAATCTTCTTTTGCCTTATCTACATTAACTCTTTTGGCAAAGCTTGAATGTGTTTTTACTAAGTCAACAACCATTTGATACTTAAGTTTTAAATGAAATTGTTGATTAATCAACGGCTCGGCCTGACGTAAAATATTAAGGGCATCCTGTTTTGGATTAGTCGGGCTACTTGTAACAGTGCGTGAACTTTGGTTATCTTTCCAATATGGCTTGTTGAAAGATTCGTTGGCTTTTTTTAGGATAGCATTGAAATTACTTGAAGCTTCCGTATTAGCCGGAGCATTCATTTGTTGGGATTCCTCAGCTAATTTAATTGACTGTGTAGGTTTAGATACACGACGATCACTAGATGGATAGTGGTAAAGTCCCATCTCGCATTTCACTTCTCCTGCTTTGAAACGAGTATCTTTAGAATTGACAACAAAAGTAAGCCAAACGATATCAGAAGTTACGTTTTTCAACAATTCTCCTGCATCAAATCGAGTCCGATTTCCTGAATACTTAACAACCTTAGACCATTGGTCTTTTTCCCATAAAACCGTAATATAGTCCATCCTTCCACTAACTATTTTTAACTCCAGAATATCCTTATCAGCAAGCTCCTTTATTTTTAATGAACGCCATTGTCCGAGACTGTTTCCCATATTTACAACTTTCCCAACGAATTCCTTGCTATTGGCATCTGTACTAGAAGATGTATTTGTTTTTGGACTAATGCCTTCATCTGTTGAGCTGAGGGATAAATTTGAGGATGAATTATCATCTGACGGAAAATGTAAAATATCTATTTCACACGCAAGCTCTCCGTTCTTAAAATGATTATGATTAGAATTAACAACAAAAATTAAATGGGTAATATCAGAACCAAAATTAGCGATGAATTCTCCTGCTTCAAACTTTGTTCTATTCCCTTGATATTTAGTTACCCATACACCTTTATTATTCCTCCAGATAACTTGAATAAATTTTAATTTTCCGGATGTGACCTTCAATTCAATTACATCTTTTGGACTTAATAGATTTACATCCAAAGAATAATAAGTTCCACCACCTTTTCCCGTATTTAAAATTTTTCCGACATAACCTTTTGGCATTGAATCATCTGCATTTTCATTTGATTCGATCATGTCACTTTCTTCTGTTGCTTCGATATGAGAACTAAGTGTAGAACCCTCGAATAATTTTTTATCAGCCTCATTCGGAACATTTCCATCAGGATATTTTTTGCTGATTTCAAAACATAAATCATGCTGTTGAACGGCATAATCGTAATAATCATCCCATTCTTTCGTTTCCATATCCGTTAGCCGTTTCTTTTCTGAAGTCAAATCGTCGGAAGATTTTATATTTCTTAAAACCTGATCTTTTTGATCTTCAGCTTCGCGGTTCAATTTTTTCCAATTTAAATCAAATTCTTTCCAGTTTATTTCGCCATTTTTAAATTCTTTTTCAAGTTTTGATAATCGTTTATAGAAATCTGAATTATCAAAATCATAGCGATTATCATCAGTGTCTAATTTTTTAATTGGGCCAGATTCAACTTCTTTTTTAATTTTTTCCAACTGATTAATTAATGAATAAAAACGGACGGCCTCTTCTTCGTTCACTTTCATATAACTTAATATCGATTCCAAAGCATTTATTGCTTCTTTCGATTTTTTTATCAAAGCTTCTACATTTGTTTTATCAACAGGAATTTCTTCCTCGAGATCAAATGCGTTTTCAATTTTTTTTATATCCTCTTTTATACCATCTTTAAGTTCATCTAACTTATTCCAGGCTTCTTGAGCACCCTTTTCTTTATACTCATCTTTTACACCATCCGGAAATTGGGTAATATCGTAAATGGTTTTGCATATTGAATAAGCTCTTTCCCAATAAACACGGGCATTGCTTTTTGGGATTGAATAATATTGGTTGTTTAATTCAGTTAATTGTGTTTTTGTTTTATTTAGGCTGCTTTCCCAGTTAGCCGACTGAAACTGTCCGCTTAATTGCGCCTGTATTTTAACAGTAAAATCAGGATTGTTTTCTCTGGCTAAGCGATAGTTTTTCTCAAAATAAAATCCTATTTCTTTTTCAATAGTTCTATTTAAATCGTTTAATCGATCAATTGCATCGCTCATTTGCTTTCGGTTGGCAAGTTCATTAACTTTGGCTACTTCAGCATGAATATGATTGATAAACTTTTGGATATCAGCTTCGGCTTTTACTGAACTTAATCTGATTTGATCACCTGAAGAACCAGAACCGGAGTTTTGTCTGCTTGGAAATTTTGCACGTTCAAATCCCGGGAGCTTCTCATTTAAGTTTAATTTTTCTGATTTACCTCCTTTGGCAAACTTTTTTTCAAGAGATTTATAATTCATCGATGCCTCTTTAACGAAGGATTCATAGGCGTCATTTACTTCATCGATTTTAGCATTTCTCATACTTTCATCATCTGATTTTTGAATTTCTGCTAAAATTTTCTTTTTGTCCTGTAATGCTTTATTTACTACTTGCGAGTAGATTTCTTCAAAATAGCTCCATTCTATAGAACCCTGATGAAGCCTAAATCCTTCTGCTTTAATTCTCTGGATAAAATCCGATCCGTCAAATTTGAATTTTGAATCATTAAAATCAATATTGAACCGAGGCATTTTATCCAAATTTTTCGCTGTTGCATAAAGCTCATTAATTTTAGTATTAAAGTTATCGACGGTACCATAACCCTTTCTTACTTTTAGTTCAAGGTCGAAAAAATTCCGCTCCATCTTTTTAGCCTTGCTTATCATCAGCTTAATGTTTTGTTCTTTTGCAGCGGTATTTAATTTTTGAAGATTGGCATCTTCAATTTTTTTATAATCGTCGATAAACTGATCAATTCCTTCTTTGGTATTAAAAAAAGCCCCTCCATATTCTTTTTTTGCAAAACTTTCTGCTATATCTTTAATTGATTTGCCTGTATTGTAAATGGTTTTTAAATAAACCCATATTTGATCCTGATTATCAAGAGATTTATCATACTCAATACCGGCAAGTGCTTCGTTTAACAGCTTTTTATTTTTGTCAACTTTTTGCAACATATCGCCCCAATACAAAACATTAAACTGTGGCTCCAATTCAGTACTTATCTGAAACTTATAATTTCCATTTTCTTTTCGTGCATCCTGATACCAAGTATCAAATTCAGAGAAACGGATCAAATTATTAACCTTATCCAATTCTGCAAGAGCATTGGTCATATCTTTTTTTCGGGCAATGGAATTGACCTGATTTATACCCGATTCGATTTCCGAAATGAATTTATTAACTCTCCAGACTTGGGCATTAGAAACTGAAATGAAGCTGAGGCTGATAAGAAATAATAATGCTGTTTTTTTCATTTGATTGAATTTTGATTCTGGAGTATTACTTTAATAAGAAAAGCATGCCCGATAATTTCTATCCGGCATGCTTTATTGGATTATTTATTGAACTTCAAAGGTTTTGATTAATGGTTTTTTTCCGTCAATCATCAGTTGCATTTCCACTTCATAAGTACCACTCGGCCAGCCATTATTTGGGCGCGACAGGCTAGTGTATACATCCAAATCTGTTCCTTCTGTTCCAGAATTCAGGATTACATGATCAATTTCAAATTTTGTTTGTCCATAATAAAACCAGGTAAATTTAATGTCCACATTTTCGGGCGCATATTTTAGTTTACAACTGGCATAAATCTCTGAAGGATTTCCGGTAATTACAGAATTATCAGAACTGCAAACATTGCCGTTCATAGTGGTGCAAATTTGCGCATCAGAAAGTTTTGCTGATGAAAATTCGCAACCTCCTGTATAAATTATTAATCCTATAAATGCCGCAATGATAATTAATACATAATATTTCTTTTTCATTTTCAAAATTGTTTAGTTTAAATTTGGATACTCGTTGCATGATTACCAGTATCTTATTTATTCAACGTTCATGCTCGTTTATAATTCAAAGTTTTTTTTTAAATCAGTGCTTAATAAAAATGTAAGTTACACCATCACGTTCGTTGGTTATTCTATTCTTATCGATTAGATAGGTACTTCTAAGGCGTTGGTTTTGTGGATCCAAAAAGAGTATCTTATCGCCTTCTCTTACCCAAATACCTGCCTCACCACCTCTAAAATTTCCGGAATTTGGAGGTGTATATTCTTCTAAATAGGTGCCATCACTGTTCAGTAGGATATAATAGTTACTTACGTTCATGAATTTTCCGTCTGATCGTTTTTCAAAATTGTATCTGCCTTCAACATTTACGCTTTTAGATTTTTTCTTATCAACTTTCTGATCGGAGTCTATTTTGTCGTCATAATCAATTTTTGCTTTTATTTCGCCTGTTACCTGACTACCTTCAAACAGCACTTTTTCGTCTCCAAATCCGTTTTGCTTGTCAGAAATTTCTTCAGTAACATTAAATTTTGCTGCATAAACAATTTGTCCTGAAATACTAAACTCAACATGATAATCGCCGAAAGGCCAGCCCTGATAAGGCATAGACAATACAGAATTATTTGATCCCTGGGTTTCAAACTCCGGAAAATTGTAGAAGGTTTCATCAATTTTATAATTGTTTTGATCGAAATACCAGGCAATTTTCATTTCTCTGCCACTAACCCCATCGCCTTGCCAATCAAAAACAATGTAAATATTTTCGGTTTGAGGCAGAAAACTTGTCCTGCTGTTAAGCACTTCTGAATCACTCAAAAGTTCACTGCCCATTTTTACATTTTTTAGCTCTACGCCTCTAAAAGGTTCTATGCCACTATTTGTAATGTTACCAAAACCTTGATTTTGCTCAGCAGATTGCGCCTTCCTTTCAAAGCCGGGAATAACAAACGACTGAGTAATGCTGCTTACTTCCTGCTGATATTGAGCCATCATTTCAGTCGGAATAATGATAGTAAGTGTATAACCTTGCCCTTTTTGTATGACATAAAAAACACTTATTCCGATTTCAGCGCCATCGCCGGAAACCATATAGGTTGCATTTTTCCCGGGAATTCCATTGACCGAGGTTTTATTAATCAATTCTAATCTTTTACTACCTTTAGGCAAATAATTGTCCTCATACACATCAACCAAAACATCTAAATCAAGTCCGGCACCGGCTTTAAAAGATCTCAACTGAACCATCGCAAATTCATCGGGACTAAGGAAATCATACACTTTATCGGTGCCGTCCATTCCCACATTTGTTTTCCAATGATCAGGCACTGTGATTTTAAACTTATATTGTTTATCATCAATTTCTTTAGCCTTAGCATGTAGTGCCACCAAAATAAAAATAGCGATGAGACTAAATAAATATTTTATTCTTGTGTTCATTTTTCTAAGTTTTATGGTTTCTTGCTAATTTACTTTCTTACAAAACACATTATTTCAACCTGTTTGGGGTGTAAAAACGCTTAACGATAATTCATTTTCCCGAAATGGGAATCCGTATGTAATTACATATTTACTATTGCTTTCCCAACTGACTGTAGCTTCTACACCGCACTCATATTGTCCAACCAGATGCACCTCACAATAGCCTTCTCCTTTAACCATATTATACCTGTAATCCGGGATATTGGCGCTACTTCCTGACCACTTGATATAATTTCCATTAACGGATACAATACCCATCATTTTGTCACATTTATAAGTGCCACTTCCCCAGTATCCGTCTTTCCATTTCCAATCGGCCTTAGGCAGCTCTAACCCAAGCCGCGATGAAGAAGTTTTAAGTTGTTTTGTATTACTGTTTTGACTATTTTCGTTTTTATTTACAACTGGCTGTTTTGCAATTGAAGTGTTGTTGCCAAAACCATCAATAAAAAATGATTGAGTTATACGTTTAACTTCTTCCCCTTTTTGTGCGATCATATTTGAAGGAATCATTGCAGAAAGTACATATCCGATATTATTTTGTACCGTATAAAAAACAGCCATATTTACCAGATTCCCGTTATAATTTAGCGTATAGAGCCCTTGTTTACCGGGAATTCTATTTACCGACGTATAATTGGTAAGGCTCTGCTTATTTGTTCCTGCGGGTAGATTAGATTGCTCATAGACTTGTGCTAGCAATTCGGTAGTCACTCTGCTATCTGCTTGAAAAACGCGCAATTGGATTGCGGCATTTTCATCAGCACTATAATAATCATAAACCTTATCGGTACCGTCGATATAGGATTTTTTACTCCAGTTTGAGGGGACATTAATTTTAAAACGATAGCTATTATCAACCTGCCATTGGGCAAAAGAACTTGTAAACACGAAAACCATAATCAGGCTTAATGCAAATACTTTGAGATTATTTTTTTTCATCTGTTTATAATTTTAAATTTCGGACAT
Organism: Bacteroidota bacterium; assembly: GCA_043804305.1. GTDB lineage: Bacteria > Bacteroidota > Bacteroidia > Bacteroidales > UBA12170 > UBA12170. The sequence goes on along the minus strand of JAZDJM010000319.1, from coordinate 1,781 downwards.
TACCTGTCCCGATTTTTCGGGATGGAATAGCCAAAAAATATATAATCATTCCGGTTGGTGATTTTTTAATCATGGCTATTTCATAGGTGTATTTTTTTCTTGAAGAAGGAGTTAAGGGCATAGCCTAAAAATGAAGATAGAGCACATTGTAGACACCATTTTTTTCGAGAAAACCGAAAGGAACCTTGCTTTGCGCTATTTTTTGATTTATGTCTTTAGTCATAGCACTTTCGCCTTGATATCCTTGAATTTCCCAGTTTTTTGCCGTTGTACTGCTTACTTTAATCAGAAGTACATAATAAACATTGCCATGCAATGTAATTCCAACCGGAATATAACCCTGCGCAAGATATGGACTTATATTTTTTGAAACTTCACTCAGATTTTGATTCGATTCAACTAATTGCCAGGCTGTTGCATCTGTATTGCCTTTGATATACAAGCAGTAGAGTTTCGAATTATCAGAAGCAATTCCCATCGGAAAAAACCCTTCATTTTGCATTTTTGAGGTAATTCCAGCTGAGATTTCTTTCGCATTTCCATACCAATCAATTGACCAAGCCTGCATATTGAATAGAGGTTGATTTAGATACATAACTTTTAAAGTATTCGATAAAACGTTTATGCCTACAGGAGTTTTGCCCAAAGACATATCGGTATCCAGTTTTTTCGAAAGCAAATTGTCGTTTAATGAATACGTTTTGAAAACAAAATCCTGAGCGAATGATGAAATTGAGAAAGCTCCAAAGAATATAAAGACAATTATGAATTTTACAGCCGTTTTCATTTTTTATTTGATTTTAGAATGTAATATTTTAAAAACCTTTGATTAGCATAAAATTACGCTGGCATTGATAAGATATCAGGCCAAACTTATATCTGCCTACGTCTGATTGATATTCGTAAATAAATAATCAAAATCCGAAAACCTGTATTTTAAGATCGAATTGAGAATTAATAACTATGAAACATTATGGCATCATTTTTTCTCCTATGTTGCAATTGAATACGTGCTTATTTTAAAGTAAATTTCAAATTCCAAAAAACAACCTCATGTTTTAATAGAAAAAAATTTTTTCAGAATAGTAGTAATCTCAGTTTTTATTACTTACTTTGCAATTCAAAGTACTTTTAAATGAAAGAAAAATATATTGAAGATCTAAAAGAGATTAAGGATATCATGAATCGCTCCACGCGTTTCATTTCTCTAAGCGGATTATCAGGCGTTTCAACAGGAATTACAGCATTGATTGGCGTTTCTCTGGCCTACTTATTAATCTTTAAGCAACAAAACTATTTGGTATACCCGGCTGTTGATCTTAACGGGAAAAACCTGGCCTATCTGCTGATTATCGCAATAGGTACATTGATGCTATCTATTGGAATGGCTATTTTTTTTACAACAAGCAAAACAAAAAAACGAGGGCAAAACATTTGGGATTCGCAAACTAAACGACTACTAATTAATTTAATAATCCCACTAACTACAGGCGGAATTCTTTCGTTGATGTTAATTTTTAAAGGATACCTAGGAATTGTTCCTCCATTAACCCTGATATTTTATGGTCTTGCACTTGTAAACGGAAGCAAATACACGCTACCTGATATTAGAAATCTGGGGCTAATTGAAATCATACTTGGATTAATTGCCTTTCAATTGATTCAATTCAGCCTTCTATTTTGGGCAATTGGTTTTGGCCTGATGCAAATTATTTATGGGATTATCGTTCAAAGAAAATACAAATCGTGAAAGAAGTTCTTAAAGATTTGGACAAAGCATT
>JAZDJM010000318.1:0-4098 GCA_043804305.1 Bacteroidota bacterium | reverse complement strand
GTAAATACTGAGGAGAAAATAATCCGCGAAGTAATTAACGAACTCATGTGTAATAACTATGTGTCATTGCCTACTATTGCTTCAATGTTTAAGATTGATTTGGATGAACTGAAGACAATTCTTACCTTCGAAGAGGAAACAATTAAGCAGTTTGAAAAAGAAGGCCTATTGGTGTATAAAGAAAATACGATTGAAATAACGGATGAAGGCAAATTCTTTATGCGGAATATTGCTGCAAGTTTCGATCCGAAAATGAAGGCCAATGAGAAGACTTTCTCAAAGGCATTATAAGATTCAGGCATCTGGAAGAGCAACATGCTTTATTAAAATCGATTTAATCAAAAATGAAAACTAAAAAAGTAGCAATTATTGGTGCAGGCATCACCGGATTAACCACTGCATTTTATTTAAAAAAAGCAGGTATTCCTTTTCGCATTTTTGAAAAAAGCGATAAAATTGGGGGCGTAATGCAAACCAAATCCGACGAAAGTTTTCTCTACGAAACCGGCCCAAACAGCGGGGTGATTTCACATGCAGAAATGGCCGAATTGTTTGAAGATTTGAATGGACATTGCGAACTGGAGTTGGCTAATGAAGCATCTGCCAAACGATTGATTTGGAAAAAAGGAAAATGGGAGGCGCTTCCTTCAGGATTGTTATCTGCTGTTACAACTCCGCTTTTCAGTTTTGGTGATAAGCTTCGCGTTTTGGGTGAACCTTTTCGGAAAAAAGGAAACAATCCAAACGAAAATTTGGCCGATTTGGTAAAACGCAGATTGGGGAAAAGCTTTTTGGATTATGCCATCGATCCTTTTATTTTAGGAATTTATGCCGGAAATCCTGCCTATATCGTTCCAAAATATGCACTTCCAAAATTATACAATCTTGAGCAGAATTACGGAAGCTTTATTGGAGGCTCAATCAGGAAAATGAGAGAACCGAAAACGGATACTGATAAGAAAGCAAATCGCAAAATATTTACGGCTAAAGGTGGGTTAAAGCGCCTAGTGGATGCATTGGCTGATTTTATTGGTCATGAAAATATTCAATTAAGTGCTCAGGTAGAAATAGTTGATAATTCATTTACTTTGATAGTTAATGGTAAATCTGAACAATATTCGCAAATTGTGTACAGCGGAATTTCTAAAAATATTTCCACTTTAATGCCATTCTTAAATAATGAAAGCCTTAAGCCTATTGAATCATTGCAGTATGCTAAAGTAGTGGAGGCGAGCATCGGATTTAAAAACTGGACCGGAATTAAACTGGATGCATTTGGCGGCCTGGTTCCTTTTATAGAAAACAAAAATATTCTGGGCGTTTTATTTATGTCGAGTTTGTTTGAAAACAGGGCTCCGGAAAATGGTGCATTATTTACGGTATTTGCGGGTGGAATTCGTAAAGAATATTTAGCTGAACTTCCTGAAAAAGAACTGAAAACCACTATTGCCAAAGATTTTATGGAAATGATGGGTTTAGAGAATTTTGAACCCGATTTATTTGAACTCAATTATTATAAGCATGCCATTGCACAATATGGTGCTGATAGCGGTGCTCGACTTGAAAATATTTCGATGCTTGAAAAAGAAAATCCGGGACTGTTTCTTGCAGGAAGCATGCGCGACGGAGTTGGAATAGCAGACCGTGTTAAGCAAGCTAAAAATATTGCTAATAATCTGATTGATATGTGATTGATGTTGGAATGGTAAAATAAAATGTTGAGCCTACACCCAATGTTGATTCAACGCCAATTTCGCCGCCCAAAAGTTCAACCATTTTTTTTACAATGGTCAGTCCAATTCCCAGTCCACCATATTTTCTGGAGTTCGAATCGTCAATCTGTCTGAACATTTCGAAAATGATTTCCAGTTTATCTTCCGGAATACCAATGCCGGAATCTTGAACAAAAAATTTAAAATAAGATTGATTATATCCGATACTTTCTTCACACCAAAAATTAATGCTTCCTTTTTCTGTGAATATTAGAGCGTTTCTGAAAAGATTCAGCAGTATTTGTTTTATTTTATTATAATCAGTTGATATTACCAAATCCGGATTGAGATTATTTGTATTAAAGCTTACAGACAAATCTTCCTTGCCAAGTTTAACTTTCTCATATTTTAAATCATTTTCAAAATCTTTTATAAACCTAATTAGCAGAAAGTCACCTTTTTCCACTTTTATTTGTCCGGCATCAATAAGTGTAATTTCAAACATGCTTTCTACAATTCCCAGCAAATGGATACCACTTTTTTTAATAATCCCTGCAAGCTCAACATTCTCTTGGTCTTCGTCTGGTTTTGAAGTGATAAAATCAGAAAATCCGATAATAGCATTTAAGGGTGTCCTTAATTCATGCGACATGGTTGATAAAAAAACCGATTTCAAACGATCAGATTCTTCGGCTTTTTCTTTGGCGATCAGCAGTTCTTGATTGGTTTTAATTAAATTGGCAGTTCGTTCTTCAACCTGTTGTTCCAAGTTTTGGTTAATATGAACCACTTTTTCCTGTTCTTCATTAAGCAGCAGATTGGTATAGAAATTTTTTCGGCTTAAAGCTTCAAAAAAGTATGCAGAACCCATCCCTAAAGTATTTGTTGCCAAAAGAAAAAACAAACTCGATGCTAAGGTGTATTTCGGTAAATCTATATATATGGCTACAAAAGTATAGCCCAATAATGTAATTATACCCACAAAACTTGCCGGCAAAAACCTGAGCCTTAAAAAATCGTAATTAAAGATAAATATTAAACAAAGGCCAACATAATACACAGAGCTAACTTCTTCTCCTCCAATATACAACATGGCAATTATTCCATAGGTTCCAAACAATGCACTTACGGACGTGGCTATTTGTAAATATTTCAGGTTTGATGACCAATACGTATAAACTACAGTTAATGCGATAAACGGCATAACGACTACAAAGCGGATAAAATGAAATTCAGATTTTAAATTTGGATATAAATACGAATCGAGAAAAGCGAATCCAAGATATAAAGCAAGTGCCAAGATCAACGCATAACGTACATGTTGGACTATATTGAATTTATATTCCTTAGCAAATTCCTCCTCCAGTAAACGATCTTTAAATGATAGCGAAATAGGATTTAATAAATTAAATATCATAGTTTAGTTTCAGTATAAATGATTCAATATGCGATACAAGTATATTCAATAAAAATTAAATAAAAAGTTAATATTTATTTTTTAGTGAATTAAGGTTTTATCCAATCAACAATCAAATTTCGTTTTTGCATATCAAATCTTGAAAAACCACGCGAAATAAACTCATAATCAGGAATGTCTTGCTTTTTAAATGGACTGGCTTTTATTGTTCCGCCGATAAGTTCAACAGCCTTCGCTAATAAAGGTTCGTTTTCATCGCCCAATGGAGTGCCAAGCCACAAATTATCATAAATATAATATTGGGGAGCAAAACCATTTTTAAAATCGGTAACGCCATTTGCATTGGCATAACGTAAAACGATGGGCTGAAGACCCCAATTGCTAAAATCTTTATACTGTTCCTTATCTTCGAATAAATCTTCAGGCTTAATGGTTATGCTGCCTGTATATTTTCCATAAGTGGTGTCGCCAATTAAAACCACATCCATATATGGGTCTAATCCTGTTATAGTTAACTCCGATGCTGAAGCTGAACCGCTTCCTGTTAAGATATAAATTTTATTCAGATTTAGATTTACCGCAGGATTCGTTTTAAAGTTTAATTGCAATTGTTCCGGATAATTACTGTTTTGCCAATAGTTTTGGTAGTAGTCATTCCATTTTAGTGTAACCAATGTTTTTGCGGTCGAAACCACACTTAAAGGCGCCACTGAACTACATAAATATTGAGCTGCTGATATAAAACCACCGGGATTATATCTGATATCTAGAACAAGGTCTGTAATTCCACTGCTTTTGAAATTCAAGAAGGCAGCATCCAAACTCGGATTGTAACTACTGATGTATTGAGCATAAAACAGATAGCCGATTTTGCGGTTATTTATTTCGATAATTTTTGTAATCAGAACCGGATTAAGATTTAATACCTGCGAGGTCATGCTAAGTGTATTTCCGGCTGAAATGCTTCCG
>JAZDJM010000317.1:0-3025 GCA_043804305.1 Bacteroidota bacterium | reverse complement strand
CCGAGGTTCCTTCATAAATCTGTGTGAGTTTGGCTTCGCGCATCAGACGTTCAACATGATACTCTCTCACATAACCATAACCTCCATGAATTTGCACAGCTTCTGTTGTTACAAACATGGCTGTCTCTGCAGCATACAGTTTTGCCATCGCACTTTCTTTTCCATATGGTTTAAAATTGTCTTTCAACCAGGCTGCTTTTAGACAAAGAAACCTGGCTGCTTCAATTTGTGTTGCCATATCAGCCAATTTAAAAGAAATGGCCTGGTGGTTGATAATTTCTGTTCCAAATGCTTTCCTCTCTTTTGCATATTTCAATGCGAGTTCATATGCACCAGAAGCAATCCCCAGCGCCTGTGCAGCAATGCCAATCCTGCCACCTTCAAGCGTTTTCATGGCAAACTTAAAACCGAAACCATCCTCTCCAATGCGGTTTTCCTTTGGTACTTTCACATCAGTAAACATGACGGAATGAGTGTCTGAACTTCTCATTCCCATCTTATCTTCATGGGGCCCGAGAGAAACTCCCGAAGAATTTTTTTCAACAATCAAAGCATTGATACCACGGTGTTTTAATTCAGGATTTGTTTGGGCAATTACCAAATAAGTTGATGCACAATTGGCATTGGTAATCCAGTTTTTTGTTCCATTAACCAGGTAATAATCACCCTTGTCAATCGCGGTTGTCCTCTGCATAGTGGCATCAGATCCTGCTTCAGGTTCAGAAAGGAGAAAGGCTCCAATTTTTTCTCCTCTGGCACATGGTTTCAAATATTTTTCTTTTTGGTATTCAGAACCAAAAGCCTCCAGGCCGTATGCCACAAGGGAATTGTTTACCGACATGATGACTGCCACTGAAGAATCTATTTTAGAAATCTCTTCCACTGCCAGCACATAAGAAATAGTATCCATTCCAGAACCGTCATATTTAGGGTCAATCATGATTCCCATAAAACCCAATTCAGACAATGCTTTTACATGATGGGCCGGATAAATTGCATCTCGGTCACGTTGAATTACATCTTTAATTAATTCCCGCTGAGCATAATCACGTGCTGACTGTTTAATCATGATTTGCTCTTCAGTAAAATTGAAATTCATATATAATTTATTTTTATTGAATCTACATTGTTTTCTTATAAACAACAGCTACTACTGTTTTATCATCGCCGCCCATATTTATAGAGATGCCATAAGGCTTATCTTTCGGAATACTTATTTGTGCATTACCGGCTTTCCCTGTAAGTTGTTCCCAAATGGTTACTGCCTGATGAACCCCTGTGGCGCCTGTTGGATGTCCCCAACCAATTAATCCACCGGTTGTGTTGACCGGAATTTTTCCTTCTCTTGCAGTATTTCCATCAATAACAAAAGCAGGGCCTTCACCATGTTTAGCAAAACCTAGGGCTTCCATCATCATGATACCTGCAATGGTAAAACAATCGTGAAGTTCAACAGTGGCTAATTCATTGATTGTTATACCAGCCATTTCCAATGCTTTTTTGGCAGCCTGTTCAACAGTTTGGAGCCAGGTAAGATCATCTGGTTCTTTAGTAATATCATCTACTGCATGTCCAATCCCGACAATTTCAACCGCATCTTCTTTCTTAATTCCAATTTTTTTCAATCCCTCTTCAGAAACAATGGCAATGCTAGATGCCCCATCTGAAACTTTTGAACAATCAAAAACATTTAAGTAATCAGTAAATGATTTGGGATTTGGTTCGGTCATGCCAACAACTTCTAAATCGTCCGTATTATTTTCAAATTCTTGAGCAGTTGGGCAAAGACGCGCATTTTCAATTGCGTTTTTATACCATCGTGCAAAAGCTTTACGTGTTTTATCACGGCCAAATTTTTCAAAATAGGCACCTGCACGATTACTGAACTGTCCCGGGAAAAAATAGGCGTGTCCTTCTTTCCTTTGCTGAAACCAACCGGCTCCTGCTAAAATGTCAGCGCCATAAATTGCTTTCACTGTATTCTGAACTTCAACGCCTAAAGCCAATACCACATCGGCTGATTCAGACAATACAGATTTTATTCCGGTCAACAGTGCCAATCCTCCTGATGCACATGCACCTTCAACCCTGGTGGCCGGTTTATTTTTAAGATCAGGATCAGCCATTGGGAAAAAAGCACCAAGGTGCGCCTGATTGTTAAACCTGGAAGCCATAAAATTACCTACTACGCATTCATCAACATTTTTAGCTCCACCAATTTGCTTTAAGGTGTCTTGCGTTGCTTCACTGATATAATGCTCGAGACCCGGCCTGGCTTTTTTGGGATTAAAATCTTTACGACCGGTACCAAACGAAACCGTATTATATCCGGCTGTCATATATATTTTTCTTCTTAAATTCTTCATAACAAATATTTTTAAACATAATCATTGATTGGTCCATAAACATGGAAAAAGCCCATTTCCAATACAGAATTAACATCTTTGGGAGTAATAGCAATTCCTTTATTGACTAATAATTCGCCAATTTCTTTTGATTTTTTCATGTATTTACGAGCTAAATCAGCACCAAGTGTATCCATGGTTTTTAAATCGTTGAAATAATTACTTAGTAAAGGATGGCGGTCTTTAATTCCAAGCATTTTTTTCCATGCAACATGGGTGCTTGGAAATCCGCCTAATTTTTCATCAATTTTTGATTGAAACTGAGCAAAAGGAATATATTTGTTTTCCTTAATGGAAAAAACTGCACCAGGCCTTCCTTTTTCATATTTCAGAAAACCATCTTTTTGAGAACCATCGGCATATTGTCCACCCTTGACACCCATCTCAACCATTTTATCCAATAACTCACTATGCAGGTTATCTTCAGCCAATCTTGGCTTCATTACTTTCATAATAAACTGGCAAACATCCAACCCAACATAATCACAAAGTTGAAAAATACCTATCGGCCTTACAAGAAACTCCTGGCTAACTTTATTGACGGTATAAATTGCCTCTACAAACGACATTTCTTCAAGTAATTCATTTGCTTGATTTAATCCATGAATAATATCCCTCAT
>JAZDJM010000316.1:0-2286 GCA_043804305.1 Bacteroidota bacterium | reverse complement strand
CACCAATATTGGTTGCAATCCCACCAGATTTGTGTATTTCGCCTTTCCAGCTAAAATGATACCAACTACCGCGTGATGTGATATACGATAAATCAACATTATAAATTTTATCCTTTGGCCCCTGATCGATTTTTTTCTTCAATGCAATAATTGATGGATGAAGCCTTAACTGCAAAATAGTAAAAACATTACGTCCTGTTTCTTTTTCAAATTTCTGAAGAGCTTCAACATTCCATGGATTTAAAACGATGGGTTTTTCACAAATTGCATCTGCCTGGCTCCTGAGTGCAAATCTAATGTGGGAATCATGAAGATAGTTAGGTGAGCAAATACTGACATAATTAATTTTTGTTCCTGATCTTCGTAGTTTATCAATGTGCCTGTCGAATCGTTCAAACTCAACAAAAAAATCAGCATCCGGAAAATAATTATCCAAAATACCAACACTATCAAATAAATCAAGTGCACAAACTAATGAATTACCTGTATCTTTAATGGCTTTAAGATGTCTGACAGCGATATAACCTGCCACACCAATCAAAGCAAAATTCTTATTGTTTTCAGTTTCTGACATTAATTGAACTCTATAATTTAATTACAATTTCATTTTCCAATTTATATTTTTCATTGCTTTCGGGGCAAATGGCAATTCCTTCTGAACTAAATTCAAGTCTGTGCCCATATTCGCTCATCCATCCAATTTGACGGGCAGGATTCCCCACAACCAATGCATATGGTTTTACTTCTCTGGTGACAACCGCTCCGGCACCAATGAATGAATACTCTCCAATATTATTACCGCAAACTATAGTTGAATTCGCACCAATTGTTGCGCCTTTCCTTACATGAGTTATCTCATATTTGTCTTTGCGAATGATAGCGCTCCTGGGATTTGAAATATTTGTAAAAACCATTGATGGGCCAAGAAAAACATCATCTTCACAAATCACACCGGTATAAATTGAAACATTATTCTGAACCTTTACATTTCTGCCTAAAACAACATCGGGCGAAATAACCACGTTTTGTCCAATATTACAATTTTCACCGATAACAGCATTTTTCATAATATGCGAAAAATGCCAGATTTTAGCTCCTTTTCCAATTGAACAGCCGGCGTCAATAACTGCTGTTTCGTGAGCAAAAAATTCTTTTTCAGACATTTATAAAAAAATAAAATAATAACTTGCGAAGATAGTGATTCTAAAAGAAAGACGAAGATTTTTTGATTAATCTGAAGTAATAAAAGACTAACTATTAAGTTCTGATTTTAAAGTTTTTTAATCAGATTCGATGTCGGAATGTTAAGGCCAAATTAATATCATATGAACTTAGGCCGTTGCCTGATTATTTATTTTACAGTCCTGGTTATTCAATTCAGGCATTTTGAAAGAAATTGAAAATTAGAAATGAATTGCATACAAAAAGACATAACCATTGTTTTTTCAATATTTCATAAAAAGATGCTCACTGCATTATATCTCAAACTCAATTTTAGGTTGCTCTTTGCAATTGTTTTGATTGTTCATTTTACAGCTCAATCACAGGATCAAACTGAGTGTTGGAAAAACGGAAAAATAAAATCTGAATGGGTTGATGCTGATGACAGTACTAGTAATCAAATTTTTTATTACAAATCGGGAAGAAAAGAATTAAAAGCAAGCTATAAAGGAAATGATTTACATGGTGAAATAACAGGTTGGCATAAAAAAGGTCAGTTAAAATTTACGGGTACTTACAGGAATAATGAAAAACATGGCTCCTGGCAATTTTGGTACAAAAACGGAAGACCAAGAAAGCAAGAATACTATATTATGGGAGTTGCAGATGATTATTGGATAAAATGGTACAAAAATGGCCAGATGGAAGAAAGATCATATTTTGTTGCAGGTCTATTAGAAGGCCCTTATATTTCCTGGTATAAAAACGGGAGAAAACAAAGTGAAGGTGAATGTAAAAACGGAAACAAGCATGGTGTTTGGATGGAATGGTATGCAAATGGAAAGAGAAAATCAGAAATTGAATATACTGAAGGATATATTGACAATGAGCCGACATTCTGGTGGTCGAACGGAAAAAAAATAAAATAAAAACATCCGGAAATTTATTTATCTCCGGATGTTTTATTCATTCGACAAACTTTATTTTCTTCTATAATCAAGTAATTATTCTACTATTATTTTTTGTATTATCAGGCTGTTTTTACTATAAATTCTTATATAATACATTCCGGGGAGCAATGAAATATCAATTTTTTCAGATCCACTTTCATTTATCAGGATTTCC
>JAZDJM010000315.1:0-2270 GCA_043804305.1 Bacteroidota bacterium | reverse complement strand
CATTGCCTTATGCCAATGTTTACTGGGCTGATAAATCAGATGGAACAACCTCTGACGGCAATGGCTATTTCAAGCTGAAAAAAACAAACGATAGCAAACAATCGCTTGTAATCAGTTTTATTGGATATAAAAATGACACAATAGAAATTACAACAGGAAGCGGTTGGGTTGATGCAATTTTGTCACCAGAAGCAACAATTGACGAAGTGACAATATATGAAAGGCAATCTGGTTCATATATTTCTGCTTTATATCCACGAAAAACAGAAGTAATTTCAACAAATGGCCTGCAAAAACTGGCTTGCTGTAATTTATCCGAAAGTTTTGAAAACAGTGCCACTGTTGATGTCGGATTCTCAGATGCCGTAACAGGCGCAAAACAAATCCAAATGCTAGGTCTGGCCGGGAAATACACCCAAATAATGTCTGAACAAATTCCTTCATTGAGAGGACTTGCTTCCACTTTTGGATTGAGTCATATTCCGGGTTCTTGGATGGAATCTATTCAAATTTCGAAAGGAACTGCATCGGTTGTGAATGGCTATGAATCAACTACCGGTCAGATAAATATTGAATACAAAAAACCGCAAAAAAGCGAACCGTTCTATTTAAACCTATATGGTAACAGCAATACGAAAGGAGAAATGAACCTGACTTCAGCATATAAAATGAATGAAAGACTCAGCACTATGTTTTTTGCTCATGGTTCTATGCTGAATAAAGGATTTGACCATAATCATGATTCCTTTCTCGACGAAACACTTACAAAGCAAATTAATCTGATGAACCGTTGGAATTATGAAGAAAAAGGAAGATTTCATTCTCAGTTTGTTGCACATTATATAAACGAAACAAGAGATGGAGGCCAATTACAGTATTTCAATCCTCCGGTTGACAATCAGCAGGCATTTTACGGGTTGGGAATTGATATACAAAGACTTCATATCTTTACCAAAACAGGTTTTATTTTAGACAAACCGGCTACCAGCATTGGTTTTCAGGCTAGCGGAAACATCCAGTCACAAAATTCATTTTTTGGTCAAAATAATCTTAACGCATCTGACAACAATGTTTATTTTAACTCCATTTATCGGACATACATTAAAAACACAAATCATGTGATTAGCGCAGGTTTAAGTTATATGTTTGATCAGTACGAAGAAAAATACAATGACACTTCCCTCTTAAGAAATGAGTCTGTTCCAGGTGTTTTTGGAGAATACACATTCACAAATCCTGAAAAACTGACATTGATTTTTGGTTTGCGCAGTGATTACAACAACCAATATGGTGTGTTTGTAACACCACGCTGGCATGCAAAGTATACTGTCAATAAAAAAACTACTTTGCGTGCTTCTGCAGGAAAAGGCTATCGGTCAGCCAATGTGTTTTCAGAATTCTCGGGCTACCTTGTGAGTTCCAGAAATATTATTTTGCTTGAAGATTTTAAGCAGGAAGAGGCATGGAATTTCGGGGCAAATATCACCCGAAAATTACAAATGAAAGAAAAGGATGTTGCCACTGTCACTTTAGATTATTACCGTACAAATTTCATCAACCAGATCATTGCTGATCCTGATCAATCGGCTCAAATAGTGTATTTCTACAATCTTGATGGCAAATCATACTCCAACAGTTTCCAGGCCGAAATAAGTATTGAGCCATTGAAAGGTCTTGAAATTCTTACAGCTTTCAGGTATAATGACATCAAACAAACCATGAATGGCATACTGAAAGAAAAACCATTGGTTAATAAATACAAAGGTTTATTTAATATTTCGTATGCCACAAAATACGATAAATGGAAATTTAATCTCACAACCCAGTTGAACGGCAAAGTAAGATTGCCTTTCACGGGAAATAACCCTGCCGAATACCAGTTGCCGGGTTATTCGCCAATGTACCTTATTGTACACGGTCAGATTACAAGGCAGTTCAAATTCTTCGAACTTTATCTTGGTGGCGAAAACCTGACAAATTACGTACAGAAAAACCCGATCATTGCAGCAAATGATCCGTTTGGAAATTATTTTGATGCATCAATGATTTGGGGGCCTTTAATGGGAAGGTTGTTTTATGGCGGATTACGATATTCAATAAAATAAAAAAGAAACAAAGTGATGAGTCAATTGTTCTATATTAAATTTTGTTATTGTAATTCAAAACCTGAATTGTGCAAGCAAATGTTTTAAAAATTCTATTGAACGATTGATTCTTTCAGTTTTGATAAAAATACATTGGCCATTAAATTAATAATTAAATGATATTAA
>JAZDJM010000314.1:0-2511 GCA_043804305.1 Bacteroidota bacterium | reverse complement strand
CAACTGGAAAGGTGGTGGAAGTTTTGCTTATGCTGAATTGAAGCGATACAACCAGCAATATATAGATGAGATTGAAAAAGTAAAAGACAGCAAAGCATTAAAAATACGATATGAACAAATGAAAGAAGAAGCATTTTTCAGAATTGAAATTGATCACGAAAAATGGAGCAACGGAGAATTTGAAAAGCTGACATTGGAAGAACAAAAACAATTACTTTGTGAGTGCCTTGATAAAAACCACTTATATGTTAACATTTCTGAAATGGCAGATGCTTACTACAAAATGAGCAAAGACGATATTGCGCTCAATAAAATATTTTACGACATTTAATCAAATTCAACAATGGATTTATTAGCAGATAAAATACACGGTTACTGGAAAGATGGTTTTATAAATTACGAGGAAAAAGATTATATCAAAAGCAATCTTAATCCAATGTTTCTTGACCGCTTGTACCAGCAGGAAGCCCTTGCTAAATTTGATTTTTATTTAAATAAATTCCCTGCTCGTCCTAAAGACAAACCAATACATTTATTGCTGAATTTGGCAACAGGAAGCGGTAAAACTGTACTGATGGCTGCCAATATGCTGGAGCTTTACACAAAAGGTTACCGCAATTTTATTTTCATTGTCAATAGTACCAACATTATTAAAAAAACCATTGCTAATTTTACTGAGAAAGGAAATAGTAAATATTTATTTGCCGACAAAATAATTATTGATTTTAAAGAAATACACGTTAATCAGGTTGAAAATTTTGAAACCGTTCCAGATTCAGACATCAATATTTTATTTAGTACAATTCAGGGTTTACACGTTCAGCTAAAAGAACCAAGAGAAAACGGATTGACTTTTGAAAGTTTGCAACAATCAAAATTAGTAATACTTTCAGACGAAGCACATCATTTAAACACACTTACTAAAAAGAAAAAAAATAAAACCGAAGAAGAAGAGGAAAATAGTTGGGAATGGACAATAAACACGATTATTGGGAATCATTCTGAAAACATTTTATTAGAATATACGGCTACCATTGATTTGAACCATCCTGAAATTGCAAAAAAATATGCTGATAAAATTTTAATGAGGTATTCGCTCAAAGAATTTCGTAACGATAAATACAGCAAGGAAATAAAACTAATTAAATCGGGCATAAACACCGAAGAACGAATTTTACAAGCATTATTATTAAGCCAATATCGGCTGAAAGTTGCAAATGATTATAAATTCCAGTCGCCCTATTTGCCATTTAAACCTGTAATTCTATTTAAAAGTGCAAGTATTGAAGAAAGTGAAAAATGTTTTGAAAAATTTAAACAACTATTAAAAACCCTGAAAGCACAGGATTTAAAAGCATTACAAAGTAACGGCGGTGCTACGCTGAATAAAGCATTTGAATTTTTCAAACAAAGAAACATTTCACTTGAACGGCTTACTACTGAAATAAAAGATGCTTTTCGTATTGAACGTTGCATTATTGTAAATAACGAAAACGACAGCGAAGCAAAACAAATTGAATTGAACCAATTAGAAGGAGACAGAAACGAAATAAGAGCAATCTTTACTGTAAAAATGCTTACCGAGGGTTGGGACGTATTAAACTTGTTTGATATTGTCCGCTTAGATGAGAGCAACGGAATAAACACTAATGGTAAAGCAGCAGCCAGCACTATTTCAGAAGCTCAATTAATTGGTAGAGGTGCAAGATATTTTCCATTTCAATTAAAAGTTGATGAAGAAATGTATCAACGTAAATTTGACAAGGATTTAAGAAATGATTTACGTTGTTTGGAGGAATTGTATTATCATAGTTTAAATGACAATAAATATATTGAAGCTATTACCAAAGAACTGGTAGAACAAGGTGTTTATGACCCAAATCAGGATGAAGCACCCTTGGAAATTAAAGTAAAGCCAGCATTTAAGCAAACAACGCTTTGGGATGATGGATTGCTATTTACAAATGAGTTAGTAAAAAAGGACAATAAAAAAGTTACCGCATTAAAACAAATTCACGAAACAGGATTACAATATAGGCATTTCGTAGGCACAAGCGGAACAGACGAGTTAGTTGTATTTGATGAAGAAGCAGTAAAAGCAGACAGAGAGTTACAGAAAAAATTTGTCGGTTCAATAAACAAAGAAATTAAATTGATTGATTTGGGATTAAACATTTGTTTGAAAGCAACTGAAAATATTCCGTTTTTCAATTTTGATAATCTTAATAATATTTTGCCTCAGTTAAAATCTAAAAGAGAATTTCTGACAAATGATAATTGGATTGGTAAAACGCCTGTTACTCTTATCGGGAGCAAAGAGCGATTAGAATCATTGCGACCAAAAGAGAAAATAACAATTGCGGAAAATATTTTAAAAAGTTTCTCATTGCGGAGCAAATAAATGTCGGTGTATTTTTGTTTAAGCAATGTCATTACCTGCTCAATGTATTTTATAAAGTATTTTTCTTCGCTTGTTCCGTAATTTTCATCATAAATATACCAGTCGGCTGC
>JAZDJM010000313.1:0-9829 GCA_043804305.1 Bacteroidota bacterium | reverse complement strand
CATAAATCACAACAAGGGTATGAGTATTAATTATCCCTTCACCGCGATATGCGTTAAAATCCAAACGCCACCAATCTCCTTCATAACCATTTATTTTTTTACCAGTAAGTTCTTTATAAGGAGTAAATTGGGTTTTCACTTTCATATCTTTCCAGGCAAGCAAATTCAATTGAAGGAAAACAGAATTACCCCAAAAATTATATTTACCTTTGATATATCCTGTTCCAATTCCCATTTTACTGAAATTTAAAAACAACCCTCTAAGATCAACAACTTCAGCACCTTGCATTCTCCATTTCCTTATCAAATTTATAAAAGCTAATATTTTTTCGCTATCCGTAAGTATACTCCAATCATCTGGTGTTTCTTTAGCTAACATAAATTCCGGACTCTCCACTCCTAAAGACAGTTCACCATTAATAAGTTTTTTTTGAGTATTCTTTTTCGGAGGATCATCGGGAGTCTCCTCTTCATTATCCTCACTTGAACTCGTATTATTTGTCCCAATACCGAATTCTTCAATAATTTCATTAAAACCATCCGATCCATTTTCATAAGTAGTATTATATGCCCACATCCCACTTGGATCAATCATATTTATTGGATTATTCCCAGCATAATTATAAGGGCTGTGGTATTGACTAAGTGGGTCTGGAACATTCCATCTTCCCAAAGCGGGGTCATACATTCTCGCCCCGTAATCATACCAGTCAAATTCCAATTTTAATTCATTTTGGTGAAAGGCATAGTTGTAATCTTCCAAGCCATTTGTCTTAGTATAAACAGCGTTTGTTATTAAAGTTGGATTGGTCAATTCTTCTTTTGTTTTAGTATTAAAGCGTAGTAAATATACTCTATTTATTATTCGCAACAAATTGCTATCGTGCATATGGCACACGTTACAAACGCGCGCGATCGCGGAGCTTTTTTCCTACAAAAACATAGATAAAAAGTAACTAAACAAAAGTCCTATTAAAGCGATAAGGAAGATTAATAATCTTTTTCTAAAAGTACTTTTAGAAAATTCCTTCGCTTTTTTTTCATCAGATACGATTTCATTTAGATAAATACCTTTTTCTTTAGCTTTCCTGTTTGTAATATAATACATGGAAACGAACGTAAATAGTATAATAAAAAGCCACAAGTATCCTGCTAAACTCATAATAAATCAATTTATTGTTATTGTAGCACCAGCTGCGAAAGCACTAAAAAAGCCCGATTGTTCGGGAATAATGCTAAAAAACTAAAAGCGGAGAGACAGGGATTCGAACCCTGGGTCCAATTGCTCGGACAACGGTTTTCGAGACCGCCCCATTCGACCGCTCTGGCATCTCTCCGGGAATGGCAAATTTAATAAATTAGGAAATGAACTAAACAATAATTTTATTCGACTAGAAATTCTATTAAATCGCTTCTAAATCTTCTTTCTTTTTCTCTAGAAGTTCAATATTTTCAATCCTCATTTGCTTATCAACTGCCTTGCACATATCATAAATGGTTAATAAAGCAATATTTACAGCTGTTAATGCTTCCATTTCGATTCCGGTTTTGCCAATACATTTTGCAAAACTTTCTACACGGATGCCTGAATCGACGAGTTCAGTCTTAACATCCAGCTTGGTAATCATTAAAGGATGACACAAAGGAATTAACTCGCTTGTTCTTTTACCACCTTGAATTCCGGCGATTTCAGCTGTTGTCAACACATCCCCTTTTTTAAGTTTATTTGCTTTTATCAGCTCAATGGTTTCTTTGTTCATGCGAATAAATCCTTGAGCTCGGGCAGTTCTGCTTTGATCTGTTTTTGCAGATACATCAACCATATTTGCTTTTCCTTCCTTATTGATGTGTGATAATTCCATAAAAACTAATTTATTCGATTTTTATTTAAAAATACAAATTAACCGCCAATATTGTTAAATTTATTGGAGTGATTGCTGGTGCCCGATTTAGGTTTATTTTTTAAACTATCCTCCAATGCCGATTCAATGCCTAACTCTCTGATATTAAAAGAAAGATCGGAGAATAAACAGGGTTTCAGATCGCCATTGGCGGTTAGTCTTAAGCGGTTACAGCTTTTGCAATTACCTCCTTCTCCTCCTTCTACTTTAGAAAACCGTCCATTTTCCAAATCCATTTCGTGTATATACCTGATTTGCAAATCATTTTCTTTGCAGAATTTTGCAACTTCAACAGCATCAGGTTCCAAACTCGATTTCTTGATTACGCAGTTAATTTTGATTGGAAATAATCCGGCGTCTTTAGCAGCCTGAATTCCGGCAAAAACATCTTCAATATTACCCAAACGTGTAATCTCATGATAGCGCTGCGGATTCATTGTATCCAAACTGATATTTATCCGCATAAGTCCTGCTTCTTTTAACAACTTTGCATATTTTGTCAGCAAAACTCCATTACTGGTCATTGCTAAATCTTTTATCCCTTTAATTTCAGAAATCCTACGAACTAAATCAACAATATCTTTTCTAACTAAAGGTTCACCACCTGTAATTCGTACTTTATCAACGCCCTCAGCTACAGCTTTTTTAGTAAATGCAATTATTTCTTCATAGCTCAAAATATCAGTATGTGGCAAATGCTCAAATTCTTCGGAAGGCATACAATATACACAACGTAAATTACAGCGGTCTGTAACCGAGATTCGGAGGTAATTAATTTTGCGGTTAAATCTGTCTAACATCTAGAATTTGTCCTTTTTTTAGCGATGTTTCGCCAATATTTATATAAATCATTCCATCTGCTTTTACGTATGAATGGATGTGTGCAGAGCCATGGTATTCAACCGGTATTACTTCGCCATTTTCGTTGAAATAAACAGGAATATAGGATTTTCGCTTTGTATTTCTTCTTTCATAATCTTTCCCTAAAGGCATTTTTAAAGGCAGAGGCCGAAATTTATGTCCCATTAAAGCATACAATAATGGTTTAACCAACAACTCGAACTGAACAAAAGAGGAAACCGGATTGCCCGGTAAGCCAAAAAATAATTGATTTTCCTTTTTACCAAAAACAGTAGGCCTTCCCGGTTGAACAGCCAAACTGTCGAAGAGAATTTTTATTCCTTTTTCTTCTAAAATCTGTGGAACAAAATCAAAATCGCCCATAGAAACACCGCCCGAAATTATAACCATATCACTTCCGTTTAGTGCATTTTCCAGCATCTGACGTGTTGACTCAGGACTATCTTTAGCAATGCCTACATATCTGGCATCAATTCCCAATTGTTTAATTTGCGCTATTAATTGAGAAGCATTTGAATTTCGGATTTGAGAAATTTTCGGTATATTATGAGGTTCAACCAACTCATCGCCTGTAGAAATTATTGCAACAACAGGCTGAAGGAATACTTTGACGAAAGTTTTTCCTACTGATGCTAAAACCGGAATTTGTGGTGCTTTTAATAAAGTGCCTTTTTCCAGAACTAAATCATTTGACTTTAAATCTTCGCCGAGGAAACAAATATTGCCGGACGATTTTTCTTTTGTAAAACGAATTTTGCCATTTATGTTTTCAGTATGTTCAACCATAATAACGATATCAGCACCTTCAGGAACTGCAGCGCCGGTCATTATTTGCGAGCACTGATCTCTGCCAATCTTTTTAAGCGGCGCAACACCTGCAGGAATTACCTCAAGCAATTCCATCCAATTGCCTAAATCCATTTTACGACAAGCAAAACCATCAACTGCCGATTTATTAAATGGAGGCATATCCATATCTGAGAAAACATTTTCTGCCAATACACGGCCTAAACAGTTTTGCAGAGGTATCCATTCAGTTCCCAGCTCAAAACCCGAGTGTTCAATTATTTTAAGGGCTTCTTCTTGCTCTATCATAAACTAAAATTTTCAATTCGCAAAAGTAGCTATATTGGTATTAGATAAAAAGCATTTTTTGAGCAATATGCTAATTTTAACATATCGCTTTTTACTAAAAATTCAGTAGCATGCTGACCAATTAAATTTAGTATCATAAAATAAAGACTGACTATATTTTTGTACTTTTGAGGCTCAATTTAAAAAGAAAATAGGGGCTTTTTATGGAGAATTTTATTGTTTCGGCACGAAAATACAGACCTGCAACTTTTGATACGGTTGTAGGACAAAAATCCATTACCAATACGCTTAAAAATGCCATTAAAAATCATCATTTAGCTCAGGCCTATTTGTTTACCGGGCCGAGAGGAGTTGGAAAAACCACTTCGGCGCGTATATTTGCCAAAACAATAAATTGTTTCAATATTGATTTAGAACTCAGGCCGGATAATATTGAGCCTTGCAATGCCTGCGAATCATGCAATTCATTCAATCAAAATGCATCCTATAATATTATGGAACTGGATGCGGCATCGAATAATTCGGTTGATGACATCCGCCGTTTAGTTGAGCAAGTACGCATTCCGCCACAAGTTGGAAAATACAAAGTATATATTATTGATGAGGTTCATATGCTTTCGCAGCAAGCTTTTAATGCCTTTTTAAAAACGCTTGAAGAGCCTCCGGCCTACGTTAAATTTATTCTGGCCACTACCGAAAAGCATAAAATAATCCCCACAATTATGTCGCGCTGCCAGGTATTTGATTTTAAAAGAATTAGCATTGAGGATATTGTTAGTTACCTTAGTTTTGTTGCTGATTCTGAAAATGTAAATGCCGAAGAGGAAGCATTACACTTAATTGCCCAAAAAGCAGATGGCGCCATGCGCGATGCGCTTTCTATTTTCGATCAATTGGTTAGTTTTAGTGCCGGTAACGTAAGTTATCATAATGTTGCAGATAACCTGCATGTTCTTGATTATGACTATTTCTTTAAGATCTCTAATGAATTTTTGGGTGGAAATATTAATTCGGTATTGGTAGTTTTGAATGATATAATTGAGCGCGGATTTGACGGCCAGCATTTTTTAATCGGTTTGGGCGAACATATACGTAATTTACTAATTAGCAGGGATGTAAATACAATCGGGCTGCTTGAAACCTCCAATACCATAAAGCAGCGCTATTCTGATAATGCGAATAAATTCTCATCTTCATTTTTACTTAAAGCCTTGGATTTAAACACCCAATGCGATATAAACTACAAATCGAGCAATAATAAACGATTACTTATAGAACTGACTTTAATGCAAATGGTTGCATTAGGAAGCGGAATCAGCGAATTTTCTGATAAAGAGCAAATTTCTGCCCAATCGGCTAAAAGCATTGCACGTGAACCTGCCACCAAAATAGAACCGGAAAAGAAAACTCCAACTGCAGATTCAGTGCCGCTTGATTCTTTATTAGAAAAAAAAGAAATTACTAATGAACGAACAAATACTACAATAAAAGAACCTATAAAAACTGAAAATCAATCAGGTAAAATAAGTCAGATGCCCAAAATCTCAGGACTTGGGGTTTCAATTAAAGCAGAAGAAAATTCGGTTCAGGAAGACCTTAACCCTGATGCTTATATGATTGGCAAAGAAAATATTGCAAATAGTTTTACACAAGAAGAGGTAGATGCGATTTTCGAAGAATTTATAGAGAGCATAAAGCAGCTACAATCCTTGTATGCAACTCTAAAAACGAATAAAGCAACTATTAAGAGTGATAATATAATTGAAATTCAAGTATATAACGATGCACAAAAAACAGCATTATTCGAAAAGAAATTTGATTTGCTTAAATTATTACGAACCAAATTAAATAATTATTTACTAAAAGTGGATATTTCAATAATTGAAGGTACAAGAAGCTCAATCTCATTAAGTTCTGCAGAACGGTATCAATCTATGCTTGAAAAGAATCCAAATTTAGGAAAGCTAACAGATAATTTAAACCTCGAGCTTGAACTCTAAAATATCTTGAATTTTCAGAATCCGATGCGTACAAATACTTTTCTAAAAACACTTGGCCCGGGACTCCTTTATGCAGGCGCAGCAGTTGGAGTTTCGCATTTAGTGCAATCAACAAGAGCCGGAGCAAGTTATGGATTTGAATTGTTATGGGTTGTTTTGCTGGCAAATTTCCTGAAATATCCATTTTTTGAGTTTGCACCACGTTTTGCAACTGCCACCGGCAAATCATTGATAGATGGATACAATACCATTGGCAAATGGGCAATCCGCACCTATGCAGTGCTTACAATAAGTACTATGTTTGCAATTCAAGCGGCTGTAACAGTGGTAACTGCTGCACTTTTTGGTAATATTTTTGGAATAAACCTCAACATCAACAGCTTGGCTGTATTGATTTTAATATTAACCATGTTGATTTTACTGAAAGGCAAATTTTCATCCTTAGACAAAATAATAAAAATTATAATTCTGGGTTTAACCTTGTCAACCCTGATTGCCGTAGTTGTTTCGTTTAATTTCGACCATGCAAACACTTTCGTTTTTGACTGGCATAATACAGTTGATTTAGCATTTCTGATCGCTTTGGTTGGATGGATGCCTGCTCCGATTGACGTTTCGGTGTGGCATTCAACCTGGAGTATTGCGAAACAAGAATCAAATAAGGAGAAAATTTCTTTAAAAGAATCTCTTTTTGATTTTAATTTAGGATATATCGGAACTGCCTTATTAGCCGTCGGATTTGTTGCATTGGGCGCTTTTGTTATGTTTGGAAGCGGCAAGGAATTATCGGCAAATGGTGTGGATTTTGCCGGCCAACTTATCGAAATGTATACCTCATCATTAGGAAGTTGGGCATACTGGATAATTGCCATTGCAGCCCTAACAACCATGTTTTCAACTACAATTACGGTTCTTGATGCCTATCCACGGGTTATGCAGCCAACCTCTGAAATTTTGTTTCCAGCATTAAAACCTAAAACCCAAAAAAGCACATTACCTTATACGATTTGGATGATGATCACCATCGTCGGAACCTTAGCGTTATTGATTTATTTTGGCCAAACGATGAGATTTATGGTTGATTTGGCCACAACTATTTCTTTTGTATCGGCACCGGTATTAGCCATTTTGAATTATAAAGCTGTTACCCATTCCCATTTTCCCGAACATGCAAAACCTAAAAAACTAATGATTATTTACGCGTGGACAGGTATGCTATTTTTAAGTTTCTTCAGTCTGTTTTATCTGATATGGAGATTTTTATTATAAATTCATGTTTTTTATTCTCTTATTTTAAATTGACTTTATGGATACTTATTTAAATGAATTGATTCCCATTTTACGGAATACCTTAATGATAACCAGTTTTGTGCTTGTAATGATGCTGATCATTGAATTCCTGAATGTAAATTCCAGAGGTAACTGGGCAAAGCACCTCAAAGGTTCCCCTTTTCTTCAACTTGTTTTTGCAGCAATAATGGGAGTATTACCCGGTTGTTTAGGAGCTTATACAGTAGTTTCATTATATGCTCACGGAATAGTAAAATTTGCAGCTCTGGTAACTGTTATGATTGCTACATCTGGCGACGAAGCCTTTATTATGTTCTCATTAATTCCAAAAACCGCTCTCCTGCTAAATGGTATTATATTCGTTATTGCAATTCTGGTTGGTTGGTTACTTATGCGATTTGGTAAACGATTCGATTTTTTTTGTGTTCCTCCCGGACATATGGTAATCCACGATCATGAAGTCGAAAATGCCGTTTTTCATCCAAAAAGCATTTGGAAAAATCTGAAAAACTTAAGCTTTACAAGAGCGCTTTTAATTGGTGGGATTTTGGTCTTTATTTTTGCCATATTATCCGGAATAATAGCCCACGATCATGAAAATTTTAGTTTGGTAAACGGACAAATTCAAAAAGAAATTGCAGATCATGATCACGACCATGGATTCAATTGGGTAAAGGCAACATTCTTACTTATTTCTGTAATTACATTGATAATCTTTTTAACATCAAGTGATCATTTTTTGGAAGATCACCTTTGGGGACATGTAATTAAAAAACATTTTCTGAAAATATTGCTTTGGACCTTCGGAGCATTGGTATTTATACATGCCCTTGATCAATTCTATGATGTTAAGGATTGGATAAGCAATAACTTATGGTTAATTTTAGTCATCGCGGTAGTTATAGGAATCATTCCCGAATCCGGGCCACACGTAGTTTTTATTCTGCTGTTTGTTCAGGGTATTATTCCATTCAGCATTCTACTGGCCAGCTCAATTGTACAGGACGGTCATGGTGCTTTACCATTATTGGCCGAATCACGCAAAAGCTTTATTACCATGAAGATAATAAATATTGCTGTTGGATTACTGGCCGGGGGAATTGGATTGCTCGTTGGGTTCTAATTCAGTTTTAAGGTTTTTAAAGTGATTATTTTTCACGATAGATAACCTCAACAACTACTTGCCCCACGGCCTTTAAGCTTTGTTTATCAATTGCATCCAAATTGTCTTTGATGGTATGCCAATGCTCATAGAATCCTGATTCTGTCTTATTGTCGTGTTGAATAATATCGATTGTTGGAATTTTTGCATCGCGATTTATAAAGTAATGATCGTCGAGTACAGAAGAACCGTCTTCCAATAAGAAATAATCGCCATAGCCCGCACTGGCAGCTATTTTCCATACTTTCTTAACAATTTGGGGTGCATAATACATGGAAAAATATTCCATCCGAAAAACAGCATTTTTAGCTCCAACCATATCGAGCAAGATTCCGTATTGTGCGTTATAATTCAGATAATGAGGATTTAATGACCAATACTGTGAACCTAATGCCCATGAACTTTCTGAATCGGCAGTTCTCTTTGCAAATTCCGGTATTCCATAATCTTCCAAATCGAATAAAATAATATCGATGCCTATATCAGGTTTTTGAATTTTCATTTGACGTGCAATTTCAATTAAAACCCCTACTCCACTTGCCCCATCGTTTGCACCATCAATTGCCTTATGATGATTATCGGCATTCGGATCCTGATCAGCAAAAGGACGTGAATCCCAATGTGCAGATAGAAAAACACGCTTTTTTAGCCCCGGATTAAATATTCCGATTATGTTTTTGCCGTTTAACAAAGAGCCATCATAAGCCCGTGCCTGAAATTCCTGAACAATCACGGTATCAGCATATTCGTCCAATTTACTGGAAAGGTAATCAGCTCCTTTTTGATGTGCAGCGGTATTTGGCACTCTCGGCCCGAAACTTGTCTGCATTGCCACATAGGCATAGGCTGAATCTGCATTAAAATCAGGAGTTTGAACCACGGCCTGATTTTCGTTTGTTTGTTTAGGTGTTTTCTGATTGAATTTGCATGAAACAAAAACGCTGCCCATTAGCAGTGCTATTAAAAAGCTGAATTTTCTCATTGGAATATTTTTTATTCGAAAGATTTTCAAAGATATATTAATTGATTTAGAAAGGGTTTAACATAAAATCGGATTGCGGCATACGTATTCTTTCTGATTTTTCCATTTTAAGCAAATGCGGCGGTAATTCTTCTGCATTTCCCAAATAGCCAATGGCGCTTACACTAAACGCACTAATTTGCTTATCAAAATTAAACACTAAATTTGCTTTATCTGCATCAAACCCGGTCATTTGATGGGTAAATAAACCTTGATTTACCGCCTCTTGAGAATAAACAGCAACGGCCTGACCCAAATCATACTTTGCGGCTTGGTTTGGCTGCTGATTGTGTGAAAAATTGACCCGATAACAATTTAAAATGAGAACCGGTGCCTTTGAAGCCCATTCCTGATTAAATTCGACAAGTGTTCCCAATATTTTTGAATAATTATCATCTCCCTGAAATCCAATTAAAAATCGCCATGGCTGCTCATTGTATGCAGATGCCGACCAGCGAGCAGCTTCGAAAAGGCTTAGTAACTTTTCTTTTTCAACTTT
>JAZDJM010000312.1:0-2129 GCA_043804305.1 Bacteroidota bacterium | reverse complement strand
GGCATGAAGCAGTCACAGTGCAATGCCACTTCACGCTCATTGAAAGCCAGCGATGGATCACTTTGGATCCCGACCATTACCGGGCTCATAAGGGTTGATCCAAAAAGAATTCTGAATAATCAGATAAAACCACCTGTTTATATTGAAAAACTAATAATTGACAATGATGCTGTAGATCTTTCACATAATATCACGGTCAGGCCCGGAAAACACAGGTTTACTTTTAGCTATACTGCTTTAAGTTATATTTACCCTAAAAAAGTACAATTCAAATACCAGCTTGAAGGGTTTGATGAAAACTGGATCAAGGCCGGAAACTTCCGCTCCGTTTCTTATACCAATCTTGATAAAGGCAATTACATTTTCAGGGTAATCGCCTGCAATAATGACGGATTATGGAATGCCGAAGGAGACAGCCTTGCCTTCACGGTTTTGCCTTATTTCTTTCAAAAAGCAATTTTTTATATACCAGCCATTTTAATCGTATTGCTCATTCTTATTATAGCTTATAAAATCAGGGTCAGGCAATTGCGCAGACAAAAAAGTGAATTGGAAAAAATTGTTAATTTAAGGACTAAGGAAGTCAAAATCCAGAATAAAGAACTTGAGAAACAAAAGGAACAAATAATGACACATGTAGAAAACCTGGAAGAAGCTAACCGTTTGATATTAGAAAAAAATACGCTTCTCGAAAAACAAAAAATAGAAATTACTGACAGCATTCATTATGCAAAGCGTATACAAAAAGCAATGTTCCCTTCGCTCGAAACCATCACTTCATATTTCCCCGAACATTTTATATTTTTCAAGCCGAAAGATATTGTTAGCGGTGATTTTTACTGGGTAAAAAAGGTAAACAATTCAGTGTTGTTTGCCGCAGCCGATTGCACAGGACATGGTGTTCCGGGAGCATTTATGAGCATGTTGGGCATTGCCTTGTTAAATGAGATTACAAGAAAAAAAGATATCACCAGGCCTGATATTGCACTGGAAGAATTAAGAATTCAAATAAAAAATTGTTTACATCAGATATCAGCCTCCAATAAAAAGGAGTTCAATAATAAACTTTTTATGAGCGATGAAGTTCAGGATGGAATGGACATTGCTTTATGCGCATATGAACTTAACACAAAAGAACTGGAATATGCCGGGGCTAATCAGCCTTTATATATAATCAGGAATAATAAACTGATAGAAATTAAAGCTACGGAAAATCCTATTGGCGCTTATCTTCGTGAGGAACCATTTGCCTATCATAAAGTTCAGTTATTGCCAAATGATACTATCTATCTCTTTACAGACGGTTATATTGACCAGTTTGGGGGAAAGGATAAAAACAAATTCTATATTAAGCAATTTAATGAGATTCTGCTTGAAATAAACCAGAAACCACTAAAGCTGCAAAGTGAAATTCTTGAAAGTACAATGCATGAATGGAAAAATGGTGTAGAACAGGTTGATGATATGCTTATTATCGGGATCAGGATAGATTAGTATTATGAATTATTTAATTGTAATTAAATGTCGTTTAGTTAAGAAGATTGACTTCGTCGAGCCCTTCGGGTTCCTCATCAAGTGTGGAATGACATTACAATGCAATGCTGTCATTCCTGCGTATGCAGGAATCTAAAAACCAATGTGGATTCACTAACAAAACCACATTGAATTGTAAAATTGACAATATGATATTAATAAACATTCTCCGGTAATATGAAAATCAAAATAGTCGTTTTGTTTTTTTGTGTTGTTTTATATGCTTTGTCCGTCAAGGCTCAAATCTTTAAAAACTTCAGTGTACTGACAGGCCCTGTTTTTGCACAACAGAAGCACCTATTAACCGGACCCGGTTATTCTATTAATACAAAACCATTAATTGGCTTCACTACTAATTTGAGAACAAGTTTGTATCAATCAAAAAACTTTTACTGGCAACTCGATATTGGTTTTATTCAAAAAGGCAGCAAAACCGATTTCGAATCGCTCACAGCCAATCATTTGGCAAATGATGAATTAATAGTTAATGTTGGAGACATTAAGAAAAACCGGTTCAATTATCTTTCTTTCTCAAGCCTGTTTCAGTTTGGTATGCCTTTAAAAAAAATTGAACCTTACGTATTAGCTGCACCGAG
>JAZDJM010000311.1:0-2598 GCA_043804305.1 Bacteroidota bacterium | reverse complement strand
AATTCGACAGGAAAAAATTATTTTGCCCTAAATTATGGTTAAATAATCATAAAAGCAATGTTGAATGCTTGTCGGACTCAAAAATAAGCTGAAATTAGCGCTCTGATTGAGAAAAAAAAGATGAAATCGACGAATTGATTTGATATATTTTTTAAAAAAATAATTTTTTTATAATTGATTGAAAAACTATACTTTTGCAAAATGTTTAGAACCAGAATCACTCTATTTGCTTTAATACTGATTATTACAGGATTAAGTTCCTGTAGTCGCTATCAAAAATTGCTTAAAAGCAACGATTACGAAGAAAAATATGCCATGGCGATTCAATTCTTCGAAACTGAGAAATACAGCAAGACCTTACAGCTCCTCGATCAGATAACGCCTATTTACAGAGGAACAGATAAAGCTCAAAAAATAGAATTTATGTACGCCATGTGTCATTACGGACAACGCGACTATATTCTGGCAAGTTATTATTTTAAACGCTTTTACCAAAGTTATCCGAAAACCGAAAAAGCAGAGGAAGCTTTGTTTTTGAGTGCATATTCCAATTATCTGGATTCTCCGCGTGCCAGTCTCGATCAGGCAACTACGGTAGATGCCATTCAGGAATTGAAATTGTTTATTTCAAGATTCCCTAACAGCAGCAAGCAGGCCGAAGCCATGGAATTAATTCAGCAATTGGAGAGCAGACTTGAGCTCAAAGCCTTTAATATGGCTAAACTCTACTTTAAGATGAATGATTTCAAAGCCTCAATTGCATCTTTCGATGCTTTTAATAAACAATACCAACAGAGCATTTATCACGAAGAAGCCATGTTTTATGTTTTAAAAGCCAATTACGAATTTGCGATTAATAGCATTGCTATGCGACAGGAGGAAAGATTTACGGAAACCTCGGAAGCTTTTGTTGATTTTGTTTCGCAATTTCCTGAAAGTAGTTTTTTAAAAGAAGCTGAGCGGATGAATGCAGTTGCAACATCCTATATCACTAAAAAAATAGAAGAATAAAATACATATAAAAATGGATTATAAAAAAATTAAAACAGATACTGAGGCTGTTACACGTAAGTTGAAAGATTTTGATGCTCCAACCGGAAATATTTATGAATCGGTAGCCATTATGTCTATGCGTGCTAATCAAATTGGAAAAAACATTAAAGAAGAGTTAAACCGTAAAATTGAAGAATTTGCCACGCCCAGCGATAATTTAGAAGAAATTTTTGAAAACAGGGAGCAAATTGAACTCGCTAAATTTTACGAAAAACTTCCAAAACCTACATTAATTGCAGTTCAGGAATTTATGGATAAAAAGATTTATTACCGTAATCCCGCAAAAGATATTCACAGCCAAAGCTAAAAAATAGTAGCTTTCAGGAACTTCTTTAGGTTGTTTTCGTATATTCGTGCACCTTAAAGAAGTTTTTTATTTAGGTATGCAATTAAAAGGAAAAAAAATACTCATTGGAGTTACTGCCAGCATAGCTGCATATAAAATTCCGATACTCGTGCGCTTACTAAAAAAAGAAGGCGCAGAGGTTCAGGTAATTATGACCGAAGCTTCACGCGATTTCGTGAGTCAGTTGACACTGGCAACACTTTCAGGACGGCCTGCTTATCATTTAGCATTCAATAATTTGGATGGAAGCTGGAATAGTCATGTGGAATTTGGGCTTTGGGCCGATTTAATGCTTATTGCTCCTCTTTCTGCAGCAACAATGAGTAAAATGGCTCACGGGCAATCCGACAACCTTTTAACCACTACTTATCTTTCAGCAAAATGTCCGGTATATTTTGCTCCGGCGATGGATTTGGATATGTTTGCCCATCCGAGCACACAAAAGAATATCGATACTTTGCAAAGTTATGGCAATTATTTAATTGAAGCGCAAACCGGAGAACTGGCAAGTGGTTTGTGCGGAGCCGGAAGAATGGAAGAACCTGAGAAAATTCTGGAAATTATCATCAATCATTTCAAAAAAAAAAATGATTTTGCAGGGAAAAAAGTTCTAATTACTGCCGGACCAACTTTTGAAGCAATCGACCCGGTACGTTTTATTGGTAATTATTCAAGCGGAAAAATGGGTTATGCACTTGCCCACGAATTTGCTGAAAGAGGCGCCGAGGTGACTTTAGTTAGCGGGCCTGTAAATCAAAAGATATCAAACCCAAATATTCAACGATTGGCCGTGCAATCGGCGCAACAAATGCATGAGGCTTGTAATAACTTATTTGAGCAAACGGATATTGCCATTATGGCAGCAGCAGTGGCCGATTTTAAACCAAAAAATGTTCCTTTAAAAAAGATTAAAAAAGAAGATGGGTTTAATCAAATTGAACTTGAACCAACAGTGGATATTTTAAAATCTTTAGGTACACAAAAAAAACACCAGCTATTGATAGGTTTTGCGCTTGAAACAAATAATGAGGTAGAAAATGCCATGAAAAAAATGCAAAATAAAAATTGCGATGCCATTGTTTTAAATTCTCTTAATGATTCAGGTGCCGGATTCCAGCACGATACCAATAAAATTTCAATTATTGATAAATCATTCAATAAGATTGATTTTCCGGTAAAATCAAAATCAGATGTTGCTA
>JAZDJM010000310.1:0-2376 GCA_043804305.1 Bacteroidota bacterium | reverse complement strand
CCCTCCACAATTATTATTTCTTCCTCTTTCAAACCGTATAATCCATAAATTAAACTGTCAATTTCTTTGTCGGATTCTTCTATTTCAGATAGAAGTTGGTTGATTTTTAATTTTGTGTTTTCAAAGTAATCTTTCCATTCTGACTGGTCTGCCAATGAAAGAATGACTTTTTGTTTTTTTAATTCTGAAAGAAAACTTTTAAAATCAGATTCATAAAATGTTTCTAATTTTTTTGAAATTGAGGTTATTGCTAAATTATCTTAAAGAAGTGCAATAAACTTTACTTTGACTGCTTGAAATTCATTTGTTTTTGTTAAAATTCCATCAATAAGTAATTCCATTTGCCTTTGAATTTCCAGTGATATTTCTGGTACAGGAAAAACTTCCAAAGTATTTACATTAATCTTTGGAAAAGCATTTCGGTTTAAATTTACCTTAGCTTTTTTAAAAAAGGTAGCACAAAGCTTTGAAACAATTAATGCGTATAATACTTTAATTGGTAAGCTTAATCTGGATTCAGAGTTTTTTAATTTTCATGCAGCTAATGCGGCATTCATAATATGATCTTGATATTCTTTAAGCAACATCGGCTTTCCAGTACGAATGTAATGTTTCAAACTAGTTTTCATAAAATCTAAAAATGGAATATCCCTTAATTTACATGTACTGCAAATTGATAATAATACAGCATAAGCTTCTGCTCCTTTAACAGATTTACTTCCAAAGGAAATTTTTCTTTTAAGTACTCCTATCCGAATTAAATATTCTCCAAAATTATTATGACAAGCAACTCCCGGATGTTCTACAAAGGTTAAAATTCGTGGACGTTGACGATCAACTTTTGCAATAATATCCTTCAAAATATCATTGGGATTAGCCCATTTTAATAATTCATCTAATCTTGTATGTAGTTTATCAAGCCGTCTTTTGAAAACTCCTTCCCCAAGCTCTTCTCGTTGTTTTTGAAGACGTTCTCCATCCCTAAGTATTTTTCTAAACTTGATGTAAAATTTGTAAACGCTACCTAATTGCGGAAAAGCTTCATTTAGCTTTCTAATTTTTCTTAGTAAATGCGCCATACAACTTTGCTGTTTACATTCTGTAGCTAAATATGCCTTCCATCCGTCAACAACTAATACTCCAAAAAATATTTCACCCAAAACTCTTCGTACCACATCACTTCCTCTTGACTTGTCTATGGTATAAAATACAGAATATATTGTTCCAAACACCCATAACCACCAATTTTTCCCGCTTACACGCCAACCTGTTTCATCTGCATGTAAAATATTACCTGATTTTACATCATTTAATATTTCATCATACACAGCTTTCATGATTTTAGAAACTGCTATAATGTGATCTGAAAGTCCCGAAGTACTGATTTTCTGTCCGAAAAAATTATTCAGATAATCAGATATTTTTGTGAACGACAAACATAATACAGTCCATAAATAGATGATGCTTATCGTAGTATTTAGTCCAAAATCTGCTCTCGGTAGTGCCAAATCTGTACTGGCTGTGATGACTTGCTTGCAATGATGACAATATTTTTTCTCCTGCTTAACTTCAATTACTTTCAATACTATTGGTATTTCGGGTATATCTTCTATTGTGCGTGTATTCTCACTCTTAAGAGGAGGTTGATCGCTTAAATCTCTACCACATATATCACATCTTTCTACTTTTGCAGTTTCATGATGTGTAACGATTAAATTCTTTGTCTTGTTTCCGGCTCCTTTTCTTCCTTTATGTCCTCTTCCTTTCTTTTTGCCCTTTCCATCATTGCCCACTCCTTTCGTTTCCCATTCCGGTTGCTTGGAGGTTGGCTGATTAACCGTTTTATTAACCGCTTGAACTTTTTGCTTGATTTGTTCGGATTTAAATTGATTATTTTCTGCTTCAAGTTCCTCGTTTTTTATAGCCAAAATATGGTACTTCTCTTCTAAATCGATATATTCTTTTCGGAGAATATTGATAACCTCCAAAAGCCTTTGTTTTGAGAAAGAGGTTAAATATTGAAAAGTAAATATTAAAATAGATTTTAAACTCATTTTGTAACAGAAATCTAAGCTAACAAAAAAAGGAAATTTTATGATTCGTTTTATTTTGATTTTCTCTTTTTATTCACGTCAACCTGTTGGTAATAAATCCCTAATTTCCGCCGACTCATGAAAAATATATTCTATCTTTGGAAGTTTTTCTGAAAACAGATTGAACTTACGATGATATTTTTACATTTAATAAAAGAAGCAGTGCAATCTACAAAGGAATTCTAAATTTAATTAATCAATCTTCCAATGGTTTAACTGGATGGCAGAACACAAACAAACTGCCTTTTAACGAAAAAATTGATGACCATCATATTTTTCCAAA
>JAZDJM010000309.1:0-4960 GCA_043804305.1 Bacteroidota bacterium | reverse complement strand
GAAAAATGGAGTTCTTGTCGAATCATTAATTGATGGAAAAAGAATACCCGCATTTTCGAACGAAAGAATAAGTTCTCTGGAAGAGATTAGTATTTTTACTGAAACTGACGATGTGCCTCTTAAAGATGTTTTTCGTACAATGTTTAAATCGAGCAACGAACAGCAAGTGCTTAGTCACAAATCAGAGAATAATGAGCTGATTGCTTTTTTCAAAACAATTCTTCCCAATTACGATAGCGAAAGAGTTTATGTATCTGATATTAAAAAAACCGTTCAATGGTATAACCTATTGCAATCTAAAGGTTTAATCGATTTGATAGAAGATCCTAAAGACGAGGAAATCGAAGAAGCAGAAATCATTGAAGAAAATGAATAAACCCTGAAGCTCGAATAATCGGGCTTTTTTTAAACCTATGTTGTACAAAAATATAATCCGCCCATTTTTGTTTTTGTTTTATGCTGAAAAGGTGCATCACTTTGTTCGTTTTTGCCTGAATTATTTTTTTTTAATTCCGGGAACAAAATTTCTTATCCGATGTATTTATGAAGTGAAAGATAAGCGATTGGAACGAGAGGTTTTTGGGCTAAAATTTTCAAATCCTATTGGAATAGCAGCAGGGTTCGATAAGGATGCCAATATGTTTAACCAATTGAGCCATTTCGGTTTCGGGCATATCGAAATTGGCACCGTAACACCTAAAGCTCAGACAGGAAACCCTAAACCCCGATTGTTTCGCTTACCCGCTGATAATGCGCTTATTAACAGAATGGGATTTAATAATCAGGGCCTTTATTCCGCTATAAACAATCTGAAAAAAAGAAAAACCAAAGCAATAATCGGAGCCAATTTGGGCAAAAACACATTGACTCCAAACGAAAAAGCCGTTGATGATTACATCGAACTTTTTGATGGTTTATACAATTATGCGGATTACTTTGTGGTAAATGTCAGTTGTCCGAACATCAGCGATTTGCACGAATTGCAGGATCAAAAATATTTGGAACTGATTTTAAATGCCGTGATGGATAAAAACAAAAAACGGCCAAAACAAAAGCCGGTTTTGCTGAAAATTTCTCCCGATTTAAATAATCATCAGCTGGACGAAGTGATTTCCGTAGTTCAAAAAACAGGAATCCATGGGTTGATAGCCACCAACACCAGCATTAGCCGTGAAGGATTACAAACAGACTCAAAAAAACTGGAAATTATTGCCAATGGCGGATTGAGCGGAAAGCCTATTTGTAAAAGGTCGACCGAAATTATCAGTTATCTGCATCAAAAATCGAATGGAGAAATCCCGATTATTGCCGTAGGTGGAATTTTTTCTGCTGATGATGCCATCGAAAAGTTAAATGCCGGCGCTGTTTTAGTGCAGGTATATACCGGATTTATTTACGAAGGGCCTGCAATAGCCAAAAAAATTAACAAAGCAATTCTTGCAAAGGCAAAAAATACAGCCTGAGTTTATTACAATTAAAATTTCTTATTTTTGCCGAATGGAAAGTCAACGCCAACAAAAAATCAACCGCTTATTACAGAAAGATTTAGGGGAGCTATTGCAACGCGATATGAATAATCTCGGACTCGGAGCCATGCTTACGGTTACAAA
The DNA here is from genome assembly GCA_043804305.1 of Bacteroidota bacterium. Lineage (GTDB taxonomy): Bacteria > Bacteroidota > Bacteroidia > Bacteroidales > UBA12170 > UBA12170. The sequence goes on along the minus strand of JAZDJM010000309.1, from coordinate 3,350 downwards.
AGTATCGATAACCCCCGATCTTTCACTAGCCAAAGTTTATATCAGCCTCTTGGCTGCTGATGATAATGAGGCCGTTATTGCTAATTTGAATAAGCATTCTTCTGAAATCAGATACCTTTTAGGACAAAAAGTTAGAAATCAGGTGCGAATTATACCTACGCTCCGTTTTTACGAAGACGATTCGCTGGACTATATTGAAAATATAGATCGCATTCTTAAAAACGACTAAGCATTGTTATGCAATACGATCCGATAAAACACAGCCTGGGTGTTTTTTTTAACGCCAATCCTTTTTTTAGAAAAATTTTTTATTTGCTGCTCGATATCTTACTATTACGCACCTGGCACATTAAAAAGGCTTTTAATCACTGGGCAAATGATAAAAAAAATGCTTCAATTTTAGATGCCGGTATGGGATTTGGACAGTATTCTTATTTTATGGCCAAAAAGAATGCAAATTTTCAGATTAAAGGTGTGGATGTAAAAACCGAACAAGTTGAAGATTGTACTCTTTTTTTCGAAAAAATTAAGCAATCCAATGCCTCCTTTGAATTTGCCGATTTAACTAAATTCATTTCCAAAGAAAATTATGATCTAATCTTATCGGTTGATGTGATGGAACACATTGAAGAAGATGTTTTGGTTTTCAATAATTTTCATAAAAGTTTGAAAGAAAATGGAATGCTGTTAATATCAACACCTTCGAATAAAGGCGGTTCTGACGTTCATGATCATCATGAACACGGCAGTTCTTTTATTGACGAGCATGTAAGAGACGGTTACGGAATAGCTGATATAAAAGCCAAACTAAAAGCAGCAGGTTTTTCAAAAACCAAATGCAATTATTCATATGGCTGGCCCGGAAAAATATCCTGGAAAATTTCAATGAAATATCCCATTCTGCTTTTAAATTTTTCCAAATTGTTTTTTATTATTTTGCCAGTTTATTATCTTATTATTTTTCCATTTATGTTGCTGCTCAACTATCTGGATATAATTCTGGAACATAAATCCGGAACCGGCCTAATCGTAAAAGCCTGGAAATAAATAAGCTTTCATCCGTCAGTTGACGGACTCAACCTTTCAACTTCTCAACCTTTCAACACAATTTAAACACTTTCCCCGGGAAACAGCGAATCAATCCTTCAAACTCCAAATTTAAAAGCGTTGCCGAAACTTTACTCATGGGCATTTGGGCTTTTAAAGCAATAAAATCGATGGTTGGGTCTTTATGTTCCTGAATGATGTTCATCAACAATTCCTCATCAGGGTTTAATTCGACAAAGAGTTTTTTCTGGATTGATTTTTCAATTGCCGGAATATCCCATCCCATCATATATCTGATATCTTGAGCAGATTCTATCAATGCCGCCCGATTGGTGCGAATCAGGAAATTTGTGCCGCTCGAATATTTATCGCCCGGCCTGCCCGGAACAGCAAAAACATCGCGATTATAGCCATTGGCAATTTCGGCAGTAATCAATGAGCCACCTTTTGTTCCCGATTCAATAACCAATGTTGCATCAGCTAAACCGGCAATAATTCTATTTCTTTTCGGGAAGTTTACCGCATCAGGATTTGTGCCGCTAATAAAATCGCTGAGTAATCCTCCATTATCAATCATTTTGCCGGCCAATGCTTTATTAACTCCGGGATAAATCCGATCCAATCCATGAGCAAGAACACCAATGGTGCTGATTTGATATTCCAGGCATGATTTGTGTGCCTGACTATCGACACCATAAGCCAATCCGCTAACAATTAAAACATTATCTTCCCTAAAACCTTCGATTATTTTATCACAAATCAATCTTCCGTGATCTGTAACTTTTCGGGTTCCGACAATAGCCAAAACTTTCGAATTATTTAAGTCGGCATTTCCCTTGTAAAAAACCAAAACCGGTCCATCAACAGCTTGTTTTAAGCGAAAAGGATAATTTTTATCTGTATAAAACAAAGTCTGAATATTGTTCTTTTCTATAAATTCAATCTCTTGTTCCGCCCTTTTAAGAATCGAATGATTAACAATAGCATCGGCCACCTTTGGGCCAATTCCTTCTATTTTTAATAAATGATTTTTCTTTTGTTTAAAAACAGCTTCAACTCCACTGCAGTAGGCTATCAGCTTTTTTGCATTTACAGCACCAACCCCCGGAATAAGGGTAATGCCAATTTCGTAAAGTAACTGTTCGCTCGGTTTATATTGCATTAGTTTAAGTGTATTTGCCTTAAGGATTGGCAGATACGAAAGTACGAAATATAAAATCAAATAAAAATTTCTTTTTCATTTTAACTAATCATTTCAGGCTTGTTTTTTCTATAATTGAAAATGCCAAATCTACCCGGGAGCAGATTGCTCCTGTCATTTCTTAGGATTTGTTAAATTTTGGAATTTCGTGTAGGTTTGCTCTAAGGATTGAAAATCTAGGAATAGTGAAGAAACGTATTTTTATTTCTCCTTTGGATTGGGGACTGGGGCATGCAAGTCGTCTTATTCCACTTATTTCTGAACTAAAAGAAAAAGGGCATTTTATTCTATTAGGGACAGAATCGCAATCGGCGGCTGTATATAAAGAACTATTCCCTGAAATACAACAAATTACATTCAAAGGTTATGAAATCAAGTATGCAAGAACAAATCCGGAATTAAAACTTCTATTCCAAATTCTACGCATTAAATGGGCTATTTTCAATGAAAATTTTAGATTAAGAAAAATAGTCAGGAATCACGGGATTGATGTAGTTATTTCCGATTCCAGATTTGGTTTAAGGCATAAAAGAACACTGAATCTGATTCTTAGTCATCAATTAAACATTTTATATCCTCAAAAATGGTGGCTTTTTGGAAAACTTTTGAATTTTTCAAATCGTTTTTTACTTAATACATTTGATGCTGTTTTAATTCCTGATGATGAAAATCGTTGGTATTCAGGGTTATTAAGTGTGAATAAAAGCATTAAAAATCAAATATTTATTGGCCCATTAAGCCGCTTTTCACTTTTAGGTAAGCCCATAAAAAAAACTTACTTCTTTGATTTGGTCTTTGTGCTTTCCGGCCCCGAACCACAGCGAACACATTTTGAAGAATTAATACTTGGCCAAGTACAACAAACTAAATATTCTGCATTAATTATCTCGGGGCAACCGGAAAATGATTCTGCCACACAAATCACTTCCAGTATAAAAAAAGTGCCGCACTTGTCGGCCGAGGAATTTGCTGATGCACTGGTGAGTGCCAAAGTGGTTATTTCACGCTCCGGCTATTCAAGTTTGATGGATTATGCCTGTTTAGGAATAAAGCAAGTGGTTTTAATTCCAACTCCCGGGCAAACTGAGCAGGAATATCTTGC
>JAZDJM010000308.1:0-3140 GCA_043804305.1 Bacteroidota bacterium | reverse complement strand
TGGCTATCAGAAATTTGCTATATCAATGGGTTTGACCGATACCACTGTTCGCGATGTTGAAAATGACAACTACTTTATAAGCCGCTATTCCGAGTTTGGCGACTCTTATGGATCCATCGCTCTAAATATGCTTAAAGATCCGAATAAAGCACTTAAAATATTTTTTACTACAGATAAACTTGATAACCTAAGAAGAACTTTTGAACCTGTTGCTTATCTGCCATTAGCGTTTCCGGTTTTACTTGTAATCGCGGCTCCGGATTTTCTTATTAATTACTTAACAACTGCCTCCGGAATCGGAACGGCAGAAATTACAAATCACCGTGTTTCCATGATTGTACCTATAATTTTTATTTCAACAATTTATGCTGTAGGTTATTTAAGCGGATTAATTAAACACATAAAAATAAAACGAAATTATTTCGCTATCGCACTTTCTATGATTGTTTTAGGTTTTTGTATCAGAACAACTTTTACTTACAACAATCCTGTTTATCTTTGGCTCACCCAGGCTATTCAAAAAAGATTAACAGCTTCAATTGTTCTTGCTAAAACAGATACGGAATTTTACAACCGGATCGATTTAAAAATCGGCCAGTTAGTAAAGATAACCCCTTTGGAAAACAAGGACCGGGAATGTGCCAAAAAAGTTGTGGGCATGATTCCCGCAAATGCTTCTGTTTCGGGGCCTGACTATTTAGGCGCGCACTTATCCATGCGCGAAACTTACGCAATATTTCCTGCTTTGCACGATTCAGCTGATTATGTGGTTGTTGATGTTTTTTCCAAAAAGATCCTAACAATTTTGAACATCGACCTTAATCTTGTGCGCAATATTACAGGTAATTTAGTAGAAGATCCAAACTACGAACTGACTACCGGTTGCGGTAATTTGTTTGTTTTCAAAAGAGTGGGTTCCCACGGAAAAGATGCTCTTCTGCCCTTTCAGGAAAAATTTACATACCTTGAGAAATTCGATTATCCGATTCTTCAGAGTTTAAGCGTAGTGGATTATTCTTTTCCTTTAAAAATTATTAAAGGACAGCCTTCCATTGCAAAGTATGTTTATGCTAAAAGGGATAAACCTTCTTTAGAGGGTTTTGTATTGTTTACGACTATGATAAACAAACAAAACGGCGAAGTTTATCAAGTGGCTAACCTGCCTTCCTATGGAATTTCCCAAATGAAAGATTGGAAGGAAGACCGTTATTATATGGAAGATGTAGAATTGGTACTGCCTTCGGATCTTAAGCCCGGTCAATATCAGGCGTATGTTGGAATGACCAACGTTACCAAAACGAGAAGTATTTATTTGGGAGATGTAGAAGTTCAATGAAGGACCTGGAAAAGTGGCAGATAATTAGTTTTATATCCCGTGGTACGGCAATGGCTTTGGGCCTTGTCCAAAGTTTTTTTATTCTCCGTATTCTTAGTGTGTCCGAATGGGGAATTGTTCAAATAGCAGTATCCATCGGAGCTGCTTTGGGCATCTATCAACACTTAGGTTTAGCATCTGCAAGTACCCGTGAAATATCTGCAGCCAAGGACAACAAAGAAATATTTAAAATCTTTGTAACGTCGGTTTTTATTAGGTATATGGTTACGATTCCTATCACCATAGGCTTGTTTTTGCTTTCCCACTACCTTGCTTTTAATACATATAAAGTTCCACAAATTGAATTGCCCCTTAAACTTTATGCCTTAGTTTTAATTGCTCAAGGTTTTCAGAGCATCTTAAACTCTGTTATAGCCGGTACTAAAAGATTTAAACGCTTATTCTTATATCAGGCGGCAATTGCGATTGTCAGTATGCTTTTGTATGTTCCTATGATTTACTTTTACAGAATCAACGGTTATTTTTACGCCTTGTTCTTATTTAATCTGATCGCTTCGGTCGTTCTCGGATATCTTGCTTTTAAACCGTTAGGCAGGTCTGCTTTTGAACTGCCAAGTAGAAAAGAATTAAAGCACTTGTTTAAAGAGCTTTTTGCTATCAGCATGGCAATATATATTGTAAAAATTATTTACACGAACTGGGAAAAACTTGGACCAAACTTATTAGGGTTAACGGTAACTCCCGAAATGGTAGGTTATTTCGGATTCGCATTATTGTATGCAAAAAAACTTATGAGTATTAGCGATTCCGTGACGGATGTAAATCTTCCGGTTTTTTCCGATAAATATGTGAACGACCGGGGCAGTTTTATGGAAACTTTTTCTAAGAATTTTGACAAGTTGTTTGTGCTTATTATCTTTACGGGCGCAAGTGCTGTGTATTGGGTTTCTGAAATCGTAAGAATCGCGATAGGTAGTTCAAAATATGATCCTTCCTTGTCATTAGTGTTGCCCTTGGTATTTGCTTTTATATTCTATTCTTTTATAAATATTATTAAATCCAGTGTGATTATTCCCGCAAAAATGGTTAAGGAAATGATTATTAGTTTTGTGGTGTTGATCGGCGGAACACTGGCTTTTTACTTTGGCTTGAAATCTATATTAGGGAGCCTTTTAGCAATGTCGTATGGCATGGCTACCGGCGCATTCCTTTCATTGCTGTTCTTGGCAGTAATATCAGATATCAAACTTAAGTTCAGGCTTTTTCACCACGAGCATGTTTTGTTGTTAATCATATCGGCGGCTATTGCATTAAACTGGCCTGTAGGAAATATTTACGTCAAGATCTCCGCTTATTTAGTTTTCATAGGATTATTTATTTGGGGTGTTTCAGTAGCGAAATTTGTTACTAATAATGATTTAAATAAAGTCTTAAAAAAGATCCCGGGTTTTTAATATTTTTCTCGACCTTGCGTTATCTCTGTGCTAACATCAATAAATATGACCGATCAAATTATTAGAATCATTCAACCGTTTCTTAATCCCTGGATAATATTTGGTTTTGCTGCACAGTTTGTTTTTTTTATGCGCTTTGTAGTGCAGTGGTGGGTCTCCGAAAAGAAAAAGGAAAGTGTTATTCCAATTGCATTTTGGTATTTGAGTCTTATTGGGACGTTTATGATTCTCATTTATTCTATCCGCCAAAAAGACATAGTATTTACGACCGCCTCGGTTTTAAATTCATTAATCTATATCCGTAATTTAATCTTGATTAATGCGAAGAAAAAGTCCCAGGTCGCATCTTG
>JAZDJM010000307.1:0-6215 GCA_043804305.1 Bacteroidota bacterium | reverse complement strand
GGTTTTCTTCAATTCTAAAAGGAATAAATGGGAAAACAGTATATCGATCATCAATAAAAATACCTTGTGATGTTTGAATAAAATTGTTGTTTAAGCTAATATCCTGATTTCCTAAGACTATTATTCCAAAAGCAGGAGAATTTATAATTAAGTTGTTATAAACTTTTGCCTTTGAATTATTTCCAATTTGAAGGCCATTATTCTGTGCGTATATATTTTCTAAACCGGCATTCAGGAAAATATTATTGTAAATTTCTACATCTTCAACGCAATTGGCTATTTGAACTGATTCGCGTAAAGTGTTAACAACTACATTATTATAAATTCTAAGATGTTTAAATTCCATTCCCGGCGAAACAGTTTCACCAATATACATACCTTCAGCCAAATCATGAATATAGGTATCATGAATACATAAACTACTAAAAACCGGATATGGAAAAGGCGGATTAGCGCTAAAATCCTTTTTCGCATATATACCGAAAAAAGTTGTTGCAGAACCTTGAATTTCGATAAATTCAGCTTCACAATTACTGCTATATTCCAAAAAACTCAACCCACTTGTTGCTCCTTGCAGTTTAAATCCATAATAAACGGTTGGATCGCCTTTTCCGCTGATTTTTATATATTTACAATCTTCAAAACTTAATGCACCCCAGGCATTTGTTATAATATTTACCTGACCACCATCATTGATAAAAACAATGGGACGATCCTGAAGTCCGGTAAAGCCTTTAAATTTTAATGATTCCGTTCGGTTTGAACGAATTTTTATAGTATCGCCTCCTACAGGTATTGGGTTAAAATGGCTAGGCAATACATAATTCGTGCTAGCATCAACATAGAAGACATTTTGTGCTTGGGTAAAATTACTGCATATTGAAATTACAAAGGCTGCAGCGAAAGGGATTAATAGTTTTAGTTTTTTCATCTCAAATAGGTTTTAGTTAAAATGCATTTGAAGCATAAAGTCAAAAAGCCGAGTGTTTTACGAAAAACAAAAATTTAAGTTTGGGCTAATGTATAAACGATAGACTTTATTGATCAAACGGCCTGTTTTGGGTGATAAACGATTATCAAAATTGCTAACAATTTTTCAGAAATGCTTTATTTGAAAATGTTTACATTTGCTGCCATATTTTAAAAATGGAAACAGCTGATTTAATCATCGTATTTTTAATTGTAATGCTTGGAGCACTTGTGCAAGGTTCAACAAGTATGGGTTTTGCCATTACTGCCGCGCCCATTTTAATGATTGTTAATCCTGAATTTGTCCCGGTGCCAACTTTAATGATCGGTTTTATTCTTTCAGTCTATTTAATGATTCGGGAACGTAAATCAATAATACTTACCGGATTAAGCTATTCAGTTGTTGGCCGGATTATAGGTTCCATTATAGCGGCCTATATCATTGTATTGATCTCTCAATCCTATTTTTCATTGGTTTTTGGCGGTTTAATAATCTTGGCTGTAGTTTTAAGTTTATTCCGTGGACAATGGGAAATCAATAAGTCCAAATTATTTGCAGCAGGTTTAATGTCGGGAATTATGGGAACACTTGCTTCAATAGGAAGTCCACCAATGGGATTATTATACCAACACCAAAAGGCTCAAGTAATTAGAGGAACGCTTTCAGCCTATTTTACTTTAGGAACATTAATCTCTATACTTTCATTGAGTTTTGTTGGAAAAGTATCTAAAGTCGATTTTAACCTTTTTCTTTGGATGTTACCTGCATCGACCGTTGGTTTTTGGTTCTCAAAATATTTAAACAAATACCTTGATAAAGGATATACACGTTGGACTATCCTTGCCATTTCAGCCTTATCCGCACTATTTGTAATAGCTAAGACTTTGTATTCGTTTTAATGGTTTTTATTCAATAGGTAAGTTGCAGCAAGCTGAATAAAACTTTCAGTTTCGCTTTTGATCCATTCACTATTCTCTCCAAGTTCCACTGCCATAATTTCGGCTACCTTTGGTGCAACACTTATGGATGCTTTTGCATCAAGAAACAGCCATCGTGTTCTTCGCGAAAGAAAATCGTTAACTTTTAATGCCATTTCTTCTCTCACAGCCCATAGAATTTCACCTACTAAAAAAGGATAATCCGGATGCAATTTTTCTTGATAATCCGGGTTTTCATTTAGCAATTCTTTGATGCGTTTGTCATCAGAACCATAATGCTCACTCAAATGGTTGGAGGTATCTCTTGGCTGCGAACCATGAATGGAAAGCTGTTTGGTTTTTGATTCCAAAGGCTTTATTCCGGCTACCAATGCAGCTTGCTCAACAGTATCTTCGGCCATTTTCCGGTAGGTAGTCCATTTGCCGCCGGCTATGGTTATTAATCCACTTCTGGAGATTAGTATGCTGTGCTCACGCGAAATTGCTGCTGTACTTTCATCATCACCGGCACTTACCAGAGGTCTTAAACCTGCAAACACACTTAAAACATCCTTACGTTCTGGATCTTTAGTAAGATAAAGAGCGGTATGTTTTAATAGGAAATTTATTTCTTCTTCCATGGCAACGGGTTCTAAGTCGAAAGTACTAACAGCAGTATCTGTTGTTCCAACAACTAATTTATTATGCCATGGAATGGCAAAAATAACCCGCCCATCATCGGTATGCGGAACCATAATTGCCGTTTCACCGGGCAAAAATTCTTTATCGAGTACAATATGAACGCCTTGACTGCCGCTTATAATTGGTTTGCAATCTGCATCATCCATTTTTCGAATAGAGTCAGAAAAAACCCCGCTTGCATTAATTACTGCTTTTCCCTTAATTTTGTAGTATTTATTAGTATTTTGGTCTTTTACCTCTATACCATTCGTAATATTATTCTCTTTTAAAAGGCTTTCAACTTTAAAATAGTTTAAGACACAAGCTCCTGATTCATGTGCAGTTTGAGCCATATTGATTAATAATCGGGCATCGTCGAATTGACCATCATGATAGATAACACCTCCTCTTAATCCTTCTTGTTCAATAGTTGGAATGCAATGAATGGTTTCTTCGAGGGATAAGATTCTGGAAGCCCCAAAACCTTCCTTACCTGCAAGCATATCATAAAGCTTTAAACCAATTCCATAGAAAGGCCCTTCCCACCAATCGTAAATAGGAACGACAAATGGTAAATCGTGAACGAGATGAGGTGCATTTCGCCTTAAAATGCCTCTTTCTTTCAATGCCTCCAATACAAGCGAAATATTTCCTTGTTGTAAATAACGAACTCCGCCATGAATGAGTTTTGTGCTTCGGCTTGAAGTGCCTTGTCCAAAGTCATGCGCTTCTACCAATAATGTTTTTAAACCTCTTGATGCAGCTTCAATGGCTGTTCCTAATCCTGTTGCACCGCCTCCAATTATTATAAAGTCCCATAATTCAGTAGCTTCCAGTTGTTTGAGCATTGTTTTTCTGTTCATCTTATTTTTGTATTAAATTGGTTCGTATTAAGCTTGGCAATCAATTGTTTAAAGAAACCGATGATTTTTTTCAAGGAGAATGGTTCTTTCTCAACGAGAAAATCATTCAATTTGATTATAAATTCCCGGGAACGTAAATAGCCGTATGATTTATGAGGGTTTGCATTCCCATTGACCGAATAATCATTGGCAACCTCAAAATCAACTGCTTTTATATTCATTGAATTGGCTTCGAAATTATTGCTTAAATCAAAATTAATGGCTACTTTATCTTCTAAATCTGAGAAATTAAACCAATTTCTTTTAACACAATTAGGTGTTGTAATTTTATAATTTGGATCGTTACCACGCATCTCTTCAGCAATAAAACTCCGAATAAATGGAAGTCCTAAAGGTGAGCCAATAGTAACAAAAGTGTGTATACATTGCTTTTTTAATTCAAACTGCAAAACATCATAAGCAATAATTGAACCCATTGAATGTCCAATTAACATAATATCATCGAAACGGTATTTTTGCAGTATTTCAATCAATCTTTGGCGCGCCCTTTGTTTAAATATTTTTCCATCCTGATTAGGGCTATAATACATATCAAGTTCTTTGAAATAGTTATGTAAAATAATATCGCTAACACCTTTAAAGTTTATGCTTAGGTCTTTATTTAGAAAAATACGCTCCATCTGACTTTCTACAAATTTTAAGGCTTTTCTTCTAAAACTTAAATCTTTGACCAGTGTTTTTGCTCCTGATGAAGGCATATAGGGTTCCGCAATAAAATCGGGATCATTTTCGTCGGTAATGTCCGGATTTTCAGGTTTATTATAAACCAAGTCTGACCAATAAACCAGTTCAAATTTAAATTTTGGAATATCTAAATTAGAATTTTTAAAACCTTCGTGAATCGAATCTAACCACCATTTTTCCAATAATTGCTGTGGAGGCTTATTGCCTAATCCATGAATTCCTATTACTACTTTTGCCATTGATTAAATGTGTGTTGATATTAATAGCTATTTATTCATAATTTTCCTTCACAAATGCACGTATTTCATTATGCCTGAAACAGGAAACGAGATGATCGTTTACAATTCCGCAGGCTTGCATATGTGCATAAACAATTGTTGAGCCCACAAATTTAAAACTGCGTTTTTTTAAATCTTTGCTGATTGTATCAGAAAGTTCTGTTTTTGCAGGTAAATCTTTGATTGTTTTAAATTGATTTTGAATGGGTTTTTCATTTACAAACGACCAAATATATTTGGAAAAAGAACCAAATTCAGCTCTGATTTTTATAAAAGCTTTAGCATTGCTAATGGCAGCTTTTATTTTTAAACTATTTCGAATAATTCCCTGATTATGAATTAATTCATTTTCTTTTTCTTGATCATAATTTGCAATTTTAATATAATCAAAATCGTCGAATGCCAGACGGAAATTTTCTCTCTTCCTTAAAATCGTAATCCAGCTTAATCCGGCCTGAAAAGTTTCCAAAATAATAAATTCAAATAAGAGTGAATCATCATGAATAGGAAGCCCCCATTCGTTATCGTGGTATTTTTGATAAAGCGGATCATTTCCTGCCCAATCACAGCGTATCTTATTCACAATCGGAGTCAATATCAATTTTCCTTCAAAGGTAGGGAAATTTTGTTCGATTTAATAAGGCTTTTTGCATGAATTCATAAGATTTGAGTATTTTTGCACATCAATTCAAAAATAGATTATGGCTGAAAATAGAAATTGGGTTAGCTTGCATAAATTTGAGGAAATTAAGCTTGAATTCTGGGAAGGAATTGCCAAATTGACCATTAATCGTCCGCGATTCTACAATGCATTTACACCAACAACAACTACAGAAATGGCAGTTGCTATGGATATGTGTCGCGAGAATCAAGAAGTACTTACGATAGTTATTACAGGAGAAGGTGATAAAGCTTTTTGCTCGGGTGGAGACCAAAATGTAAAAGGAAAAGGCGGATACATTGGTAAAGATGGTGTGCCCCGTTTAAATGTACTGGATGTTCAACGTAAAATCCGTTCGATGCCTAAGCCTGTTATTGCGATGGTAAATGGTTTTGCAATAGGTGGCGGACATGTTTTACATGTTATTTGCGATTTAACGATAGCTTCAGAAAATGCAGTTTTTGGACAAACAGGACCAAAAGTAGGAAGTTTCGATGCAGGATTCGGTTCTTCTTATCTGGCTGCAATTGTTGGTCAGAAAAAAGCACGAGAAATATGGTTCTTAAATAAACAATACTCTGCTCAGGAAGCATTGGAAATGGGATTGGTAAATAAGGTTGTTCCGCTTGAAAAACTTGAAGATGAAGTAGTTGACTGGTGTAAAACTATGCATAAACGAAGCCCAATGGCTTTACGGATGATTAAGCTTGGAATGAATGCAGAATTAGACGGACAAGTTGGTATTCAGGAATTTGCAGGAAATGCCACCTTACTTTATTATTTAACCGACGAAGCACAGGAAGGAAAACATGCTTTTCTGGAAAAAAGAGATCCTGATTTTCAAAAATATCCTAAATTCCCTTAATTGTTGAAAAAGGTGAAAAATTGGATTCAGGCTTTCAGATTAAGAACCTTAGCACTCGCTCTATCGAGCATTGCAATGGGCGCATCTGTTGCGGCTTTTTTTGGTTCTTTTAGATTAGGAATCAGCCTTTTGGCAGCTTTAACTACATTATTTCTGCAAATTTTATCAAATTTGGCCAACGACTACGGTGATGCTCAAAAAGGAACAGATAATAAGAATAGAGTAGGGCCGGAACG
>JAZDJM010000306.1:0-2422 GCA_043804305.1 Bacteroidota bacterium | reverse complement strand
CTGCAATTCTTCCATAACTTCGATAATACGCGGATTAAACTCCAAAGCGCCGGCCCTAAAAGAACGAACATTTGCCTGAATTTCAGAATTTAACAAATCACGCGAAACCTCCAATTCTCCAAAAACACTACCGCCAATAGTGGATGTACCATCAAAATAAGGCTGATAATTTAGCTGAGTATTTCCCGGCATCCCGATTGGAAAAACTGATCCTTTTGAAAAATCTGGAAAATGGCCAACTGAATGACTTCCAATGGAATGATTTTGATCAATTAATTGCCGGATTTTTGAATAGTTAGCGGGCTCAAAATAAGCACTCATATTCGCATCTTTAAAATAGTGGGTTGTAACAAAATAATGGGTGCTGATTCCCTGTGAAAATTCCCAGTCGGAAAAATCAGGCATAATCCCAATAATTGTCCTTGAATCAACATCGTGTGTGATAAGCAAAGCCGACTTTGATTCACCCGGAGAAGTATGTTTATAAACAGCTATTTCTTGATTTTCAGTAAAAATTGAACGAAGCAAAAGCATAAAAACATCTGATGCCGGCTCAAAATCATTAGAATAGGCTCTTTGTGCGTTGTAATCTTTATCCAGAAGATTCCGTAAAATCACATCTTTCCATTCAATTCCAAAAGCATAGGCTTTTCCCGATAAAAAATAATTTAAACTTACGGCTGTTGAATTATCTTCGAAATAAGCCAACGATGAGGCCGTTGAAGTTGAAAATCCGCGTGTATAAATTGACCTATAATAAGCAGGATCAGCTAATTGCAGGCTTTTCTCGCGTGGGTCGTCTATCCATTTCAATTCTTTAAATAAATGGTTATCGACCCAATTAAGCTTGTATCGGTTTTTCTCCAAAATACTATTCTCTATACCAAATAATTCAAACAATTCAAAATTTGAAACATAAGGTGCTATCAGAATTCCACCTTTTGAGACCCACATCTTTAATTCAGTAAGTTCATTTGCGGTTAGTGTTTGTCCATTAATTTCAGACGACAACAATACAAAATCCTCAACCAATGCCTCATTCAAAGACGAAGTGATTAAAAAAGGGATACCTGCCACATCAGCCATTTGCTTTACACTTGCCAGATTTTCTTTATCGGTTTCAAAATTTCGTTCTGTTAAATCCAAAATTGCGAGCCGTTTGGGTTTTTGAACAAAATCAGGCAAGGTGTCAGGAACAGGAATTGGATCAGGACTTATTGTTTTTCCAATATTAAAAAGTACAATATCCTTTTGTTTCCAATTTTCAGAGTCAAAATTCAAAGAAATTCCGGATTTATTAAACAATTCTATTTTTGCCAAATCGGCTCCATTCTTCACTATCAGGCTTTGTTCTGCTGCTATCTCTTTATCATCAGCAATCCAAATACTTAAAATATTGTCTTTTATTGAATAGTCAAAATTCAAATCACGCCTTGCCAGCCAATAATCACCAAAAGCATTAAACTCAAAAGTGATAACATTTTGAGGTTTTTCATTTATTATTCGTTTGAGTGCATCCAGTTTCCACCCTCGGTTTGGATGAATTAAAAGTACTGTTGGCGCATGATTTGCATTGTTTTTATTTAACACATCCACCCAATTCGAAACAACGGTGTCCATCGTTTCTTCTGTAAGTTTCAAGGTTTTTGAAGCATCAGAGATGGTCATTGGCAGCTCATATACATTTGACGGTGAACCACTAAAGGCTGAATTCGTTCTTTGTCGGTAAGGAAAATTAGTCAGGACATCATTTGCACTATTGGTAGAATTAAACGCATAACCCAAATCGCCCATTACATTGATTAACCTAAGGTTAAATGCCAAATGGCCGGCTCTAAATGAACGAACATTTGCACCAATATCATTAACTAAAAGATCTCTTGAAACTTCAAGTTCAGCGGTCAGCATTCCACCGTTTGTAATTCCATCATGATTTGCAGGTTGATAAGTCTCTATTGTATTTCCGCTAAGTCCGATTGGAAAGAGAGCCATATTTGCAAAATCAGGAAAATGACCTACGGAATGACTTCCGATTTGGTGGCCATATTCAAGTAAACTCTTGAGCTTTTTAAATTCGGCTTCTTTATAATAGATGCCCATTAAAGCATCTGAAAAATAGCGCGTTGTAATAAAATAATGTGCCTTTATGCCCTGATTTGCTTCCCATTCTGAGAAATAAAACATTGAATCCATTCCGGTTTGGCTATCCACATCATGAGTTAAAATAAGCGTGGATGAAGATTTTCCGGGTGATGTATGTTTGTAAACTGATGTTTTTAAATTGTTTGTATATATTGAACGAAGAAAAAGGAGAATCATATCTGTGGCCGGTTCAAAACCATTTGAATAGATTCGGTGCGCATTATAATCGCGGTTTAAAATATTTCTTAGCACTAATTCCTTTAATTCAAATCCAAAAGCA
>JAZDJM010000305.1:0-2097 GCA_043804305.1 Bacteroidota bacterium | reverse complement strand
CCCTTTAAGTTTTACTCTATAGCCACTCTTAAAGCAATTTGGCTTCTTCCAAAAGGCTTTTTCCTGATGTTTTTGTCGTTACTAAAACTAAAAGGTGCAAACAAACAATTTTTGCATACTAAACACAGTAGTTCAGGAACCAATATTAAGGATATTAAAAAACAAAACTAATTATTATGATTATCGGCAGAGATATAATTGTTGTTGGCATTCAGCCTTGGGACATCGAAATTGGAAGTAATTGCAAGAATATTGCTGAAGAAATGTCGCGCTTCAATCGTGTTTTATATGTGAATTCACCATTGGACAGAAATACCAAGAAAACCGGCAAATCGGATGAGAAGGTTAAAAAACGCTTACGAATTATTGAAGGAAAAGAAAGCGACTTGGTTGAAATCCAGAAAAATATGTGGAATCTGTATCCAAAACATATGGTTGAATCGATAAATTTTTTGCCTGATGGATTTCTTTTTGACTTTTTCAACAAAAAAAGAAACAAATTATTTGCACAAGATATTCAATCGGCAATTGATAGATTAGGATTTAAAGATTTCATTCTTTTTAACGATAGTTCTATGTTTCTTGGACTTTATTTAAAGGAATTGCTTAAACCTAAAACCTATGTGTATTATATGCGCGATTTTTTAACTAAAAATCCATATTGGCGTACTCACGGTTTACGTCTGGAGCCTAAACTCATCGCAAAGGCAGATGTTGTTGTAAATAACAGCTCGCTTTATGCAGAATACGGAGCTCAATTTAATGAACATTCGTATATGGTTGGACAAGGCTGTGATGTGAGCTTATTTAATGATGAAAATAACAGCATCGCAGTTGCCAAAGATTTAATGAATATTCCGAAGCCCATTATTGGTTATGTTGGTTTTCTATCGAGCAGAAGATTAGATATCAACTTATTGGTTCATCTGGCTAAATCAAAAAAAGAATGGCAAATTGTATTAGTTGGACCTGAAGACGATAATTTTAAAAATTCGGAATTGCATAGAATAGAAAAAGTTCATTTTTTAGGTAGCCGTGATTCATCTGAACTTCCAAATTATATAAAAGGATTTGATGTATGCATGAATCCACAATTGATAAACGATGCCACTATAGGAAATTATCCCCGTAAAATAGATGAATATCTTGCAATGGGAAAACCTACCGCAGCCACTGCAACTAAGGCAATGGATTATTTTAGGGAAAACACTTATCTGGCAAGCACACATGATGAATGGGTAGAAATAATTGAACAAGCCCTTGCGGAAGATTCTGATCAATTAAGAATTAAAAGGAGGCAATGCGGACTAAGTCACAGCTGGGAAAACAACGTTAAAGAAATTTATAAATATATAGGAGCTTTTGAAAAAGGCTGGCCAAAATAAAAATTATGAGCTTAAAAGAAAAATTAAAATCAGATCCGCGCATAAAAAAACTTGTTATGTGGATGATTCACCCGGCGCGCAGGCCACGACCTCGATTGTGGATAAGATTATTTGTGAATCCATTTTTTCATAAAAGGGGCAAACACAGCTTGGTGCGCAGCCGGCAATCGCGCATAGATGTATTTCCCTACAATAAATTTGATGTTGGAAAGGATTCTGTTGTAGAGAGTTTTACAACAATTAACAATGGAGCCGGCGATGTAATAATCGGTGACAAATGTCGCATTGGAATTGGCACTGTAATAATAGGACCGGTTACCATGAAAAACGGAAGCGGAACAGGACAACATGTTTTTTTAGGAGGTTTTAATCACGGTTATAAAGATGGTAGCCAAAACTCGAGTACGCAAGCTTTAGATATAAAAGGAATTATCATTGAAGAAGATTCTCATATTGGAGCAAATTCGGTAGTTGTGGCAGGAGTTACAATAGGTAAAAGATGCCAGATTGGAGCCGGAAGTGTAGTTACAAAAAGCATTCCACCTTTTTCAGTTGCCGTTGGCAATCCTTGTAAAGTCATTAAAAGGTTCAATCCGGAAACTAATCAGTGGGAAAAAGTGTAATAATTTGTGGCAAAAGTTTTGGCTTTTGGAAATAAAGATTACTTTTGCACCCGCTTAGCAGAAACGATTCCGTAGCTCAGCTGGTAGAG
>JAZDJM010000304.1:0-2431 GCA_043804305.1 Bacteroidota bacterium | reverse complement strand
TTCAAAAACCACCTTACGCACAAGGAAAATTGGTGAGAGTTATAAAAGGAGCTGTTTTGGATGTTGCCGTCGATTTAAGAAAATCATCTCCAACATTCGGCCAATGGAGTTCTATCGAGTTAAGCGAGAACAATAAATTTATGTATTGGATACCACCGGGTATGGCTCATGGTTTTCTAACTATGGAAGATGATACCGTTTTCTTCTACAAATGCACCAATATATACAACAAAAACTCAGAAGGAAGTTTATTATGGAACGATCCGGAATTGAAAATTGATTGGGGAAAATCAATACAGCCAATCCTTTCGGAAAAAGATAAAATTGCACCCTTTTTTAAAGATTTTACTTCACCATTTTAAGTTTATTGACATTATCAGAACGAAAAATTTTAGCAAAAATATCAATACCGGTTAAATCTATCAGACAAACGCTTCAAATAAAAAAATTTTAACATGAAATCATCAAACATTATTCTCATTACCCTCACAATTATAATTGGCATAGGTTTAAGCCTTAGTTTTAAAGTGAATTCTGGTAATGATTCGGAAGAAGATCGGATTTACCTAAAAGAAAGCAACAAAGTTTTTCCGGTTCCGATACCTGATAAAGTTACTTTCATTGATGAAAATGTTCCTATTGATCGGTTTTATGTTAAAGAAGCATTGGAAAAAGAAATTACGGTTAACACTTATTTTCATTCTTCATCAATCTTTTTAATCAAAAAAGCAAATAGGTGGTTTCCGGTTATAGAACCAATACTAAAAAAATACAATATCCCTGATGATTTTAAATATCTGGCCGTTGCAGAGAGCGGATTGGAGAATGCCGTTTCTCCCGTCGGTGCAACAGGATTCTGGCAGTTAATGCCGAATACGGCAAGAGAACTAGGGCTAGAAGTTAATGCCGATATCGATCAGCGATACGACGTGGAACTTTCAACGGAAGCGGCCTGCAAATACTTAAATAAAGCGTTTGAGAAATATGGAAACTGGACCTTGGTTGCAGCATCCTATAATGCGGGTATGGCTAAAATATCTGAAGAAATCCAGCGTCAGCAGCATTCCAATTATTACGATATGATTTTTGTCGAAGAAACATCTCGTTACATTTATCGGATAATTGCCATTAAAAATTTGCTCGAAAACCCATCGGAATATGGATTTTTTATTCGCAGTAAAGATTTGTTCCAGCCATTTAATCTTAAAAAAATTGCCATAGACAGCACCATAAGTAATATTCCTGCATTCGCAAAATCGTATAATTTAAGCTATAAAGAATTTAAAATTTACAATCCGTGGATTCGGCAGGCTTATTTGGCAAATAAATCCGGACGAACTTATTTGGTTCAGGTGCCAAAATCTTGATACATTTAAAATTATAATTCAGTATAATCTGAATTGTTTCAAAAGTCTAAAAGTTTAAAGCTAAATTTTTTGCACCTTTGCAGATTAATTTTTTTGAATTCAATGCCTCAACAATCGAATCCAGTAACTGAAACAGAACAAATAAATCAGGAAGATTTTATAGAAATATACGGAGCGCGCGAGCACAATCTCCAAAATATTGATATTAAAATTCCTCGCAATAAATTGGTGGTAATCACCGGTTTAAGCGGTAGCGGAAAATCTTCATTGGCTTTTGATACCATCTATGCCGAAGGCCAGCGGAGATATATGGAAACTTTTTCTGCCTATGCCCGTCAGTTCATTGGTAATCTGGAACGCCCCGATGTTGATGAAATTAAAGGCTTGAGCCCGGTAATTTCTATCGAACAAAAAACAACCAATAAAAATCCACGTTCAACAGTTGGAACAGTTACCGAAATTTATGACTTTTTGCGATTATTATATGCAAGAACAGCAACCGCTTATTCCTATGTTAGTGGTGAAAAAATGATTCAGTACACCGAAAAACAAATTCTTGAACTTATTCTTTCAAAATATAACAATCGTAAGATAATTCTTTTATCACCATTGGTAAGCGGTAGAAAAGGACATTATCGGGAGCTTTTTGAGCAAATAGTCCGCCTTGGTTTTATTTCAGCCAGAATCGACGGAAAACTGGAAGATATTTATAGAGGAATGCAGCTCGACAGATACAAAGTGCATGATATTGAAATCGTTATAGATAAAATAATCGTTGATGAGAAATATGCTGACCGCATTGCCAAATCAATAGAAACTGCCCTTAAACATGGAAAAGGAAGTTTATCAGTTTTGGATTTAGATTCGGATAAAACACAGTTTTTCAGTAAACAGCTCATGTGTCCAACAAGCGGAATGGCTTATGCATTGCCTGAACCCAATACTTTTTCGTTTAATTCGCCTTATGGTGCATGCCCAAATTGTAATGGATTGGGCACAGTTTCGGAAATTGATATCGATAAAATATTTCCAAACCGAAACCAAAGTATTCGAAAAGGAGGCGT
>JAZDJM010000303.1:0-5702 GCA_043804305.1 Bacteroidota bacterium | reverse complement strand
TTAAAAAATATTTTTTATTCTATCCAAAAGGATTTGAAGTCGTAGAGAAAAAAATAATATAATCGAAAATTAAAAATGAAATTTACAGCCGAACAAATAGCAAATGCTCTCAATGGTAAAGTTGAAGGTAATAATCAGGTTGAAGTGTATAATTTGTCAAAAATTGAGGAAGCGAAAACCGGTTCTCTTAGTTTTTTGGCCAACCCCAAATATACCTCTTATATTTATGATACTCAAGCAAGTATAGTAATTGTGAATTCAGATTTTCAGGCAACAAGACCAATAAATTGCACTTTAATCCGGGTTGCTGATGCATATACGGCTTTTTCGCAAGTTCTCGAAATGTATAATCAGGTAAAACTAAATAAATCAGGTGTTTCTGCCCAAAGCGCTATTTCTTTAACTGCAAAACTTGGAAAAAATATTTATGTTGGAGAATTTGCGTTTATTGGAGATAACGTGATTATTGGCGATAATGTTAAGATTTACCCACAAAGCTATGTTGGTGATAATTGCACAATTGGTGAAAATACAACGCTATTTCCCGGCGTGAAAATTTATTCTGATTGTATAATTGGTAAAAACTGTACGTTTCATGCCGGTGTAGTAATTGGTTCCGATGGTTTTGGATTTGCACCTCAGTCAGATAGTAATTATAAAAAAGTTGCTCAAATTGGAAATGTAATTATTGAAGACAATGTTGAAATTGGATCTAATTCAACCATCGACAGAGCAACTTTAGGCTCAACCATTATTAGAAAAGGAGTAAAACTCGACAATTTAATCCAAATTGCGCATAATGTAGAAATCGGGGAAAATACAGTTATGGCAGCCTTGAGCGGAGTTTCAGGATCGACAAAAATCGGTAAGAATTGCATGATAGGCGGTCAGGTTGGAATGAGTGGTCATATTAAAATCGGGGATAATGTTAAAATTGGTGCTCAGGCCGGTGTTATCGGCAATATAAAAGATGGTGTAACTATCATAGGCTCACCGGCTATCGATGCAGGAGCCTTTATGAAATCATCGGTTTATTTCAAAAAATTACCTGAGATGGCACAAAAGCTAAATAATATTGAGAAAAAGCTAAATTCTGAATAGTTTCTAGCTCATTATTTATTTATTATTTTATACATTTGCAGCCAAAATAAAACTATAAATCATACTATTGCGTTTGCTTTATTCGTTTTAAAACATATGATTTAATGGCTATAGAAAAACAAAGGACTTTAAAACAAGAAACTCAAATTTCGGGAATTGGCTTGCACACCGGAAAAAATATAACCCTCACTTTTAAACCCGCACCTGAAAATTACGGTTATCGTTTCATCAGAACCGATTTAGAAAATCATCCCATTATAAAGGCCGATGCAATCAATGTGGTTGATACATCGCGAGGAACAACAATAGCTCAAGGGGAGGCTTACGTTTATACAATCGAACATGCTCTGGCTGCTCTGGTTGGTTTGGGTATTGATAATGCAATGATGGAGCTCGATGGCCCCGAAATCCCTATTTTAAACGGCAGCGCAAAACCTTTTATTGATATTCTTGAAAAAGCCGGAATTATCGAACAGCATGCAAAAAGAAACTATTTCGAGCTTAAAGAAACCATAACCTACAAAAACAATGGAACAGAGTATATTGCTATTCCTTCCGATAGTTATCAATTGAGCGTTATGGTTGATTATAATTCTGAGGTGTTGGTCAAGCAATATGCTGAATTGAATTCAATTGGTGACTTTAAAAATGAAATTGCCGCTGCTAAAACTTTTGCTTTTTTGCACGAACTGGAAGTTTTATTCAATAACGGATTAATAAAAGGTGGCGATTTGAGCAATGCTTTAGTATTCGTTGAAAACGAAGTACCTCAAGAAGAGTTAGACAGAATGGCTGATTTATTTGGGAAATCCAAAGTTGCCATCACCAAAAAAGGATATCTGAATAATGTTGAATTAATTGCCAATAATGAACCTGCCCGGCATAAATTACTTGATGTTGTTGGCGATTTAGCTTTAGTAGGACAGCCTATTAAGGCTCACATTATTGCGAAAAAGCCAGGACATCAAAATAATGTTGAATTTGCTAAAATTTTACAGAAAGCTGCCATTAAAAACGAAAAAATAAAAGAAACACCACAGTTTGATGCCTATTCCGAAGCCGTTATCGATATTAATGGAATAATGAAGTTACTGCCACATCGACCACCATTCCTTTTGGTCGACAGGATTTTGTTTATTAACGACCATCAGGTAATTGGTTCAAAAAATGTTACCATGAATGAATCATTCTTTATCGGCCATTTTCCGGAAGAACCTGTTA
This sequence comes from Bacteroidota bacterium, assembly GCA_043804305.1. Classification (GTDB taxonomy): domain Bacteria; phylum Bacteroidota; class Bacteroidia; order Bacteroidales; family UBA12170; genus UBA12170. The sequence goes on along the minus strand of JAZDJM010000303.1, from coordinate 3,380 downwards.
TGCCCGGAGTACTGCAAATTGAAGCAATGGCTCAAACAGGAGGAATTCTTGTTTTAAGCTCTGTTCCGGACCCTGAAAATTATTTGACTTATTTTATGAAAATTGACAGTGTAAAATTTAGAAATAAGGTAGTTCCCGGAGATACGCTCTATTTTAAACTTGATTTAATTTCACCGATTCGTCGCGGAATTTGTCAAATGAAAGGCGTTGCATATGTGGGGAATAAAATTGTTATGGAAGCCGAAATGATGGCACAAATTGCTAAAAAAAATATTTAAAATGAATCAACCATTAGCTTATGTTCACCCCGAAGCCAAAGTGGCTAAAAATGTTGTAATAGAGCCTTTTGTAAACATAGAAAAAAACGTTGAAATTTGCGAAGGCACTTGGATAGGTTCAAATGTTACCATTATGGAAGGTGCACGAATCGGAAAAAATTGTAAGATTTTTCCCGGTGCTGTAATTTCGGCCATTCCACAGGATTTAAAATATGCTGGCGAAGATACTATCGTTAAAATTGGCGACAATACTACCATACGTGAGTTTGTAACCATTAACAGAGGCACAAAGGCTAATATGGAAACCATCGTTGGCAACAACTGTCTTTTAATGGCTTATGTGCATATTGCCCACGATTGTATAGTTGGAAACAATGTAATAATGGCCAATGCAGCAACATTAGCCGGCCATATTGAAATAGATGATTACGCCATAATTGGTGGATTATCCGCAGTTCATCAATTCGTTAAAATTGGTAAACATACTATGATTTCAGGTGGCGCACTTGTTAGAAAAGATGTTCCTCCGTATGTAAAAGCAGGAAGAGAACCTGTTTCCTACATTGGTGTTAATTCAATCGGTTTACGCCGCAGAGGATATACTCAAGATCAGATTAATAATATTCAGGATATTTATCGCGAATTATTCTTAAAAGGCATGAATGTTACTCAGGCTGTTACTTATATTGAGGCCAATATGCCTATAACTGCCGAACGCGATGAAATTTTATCATTTATCCTAAACTCGCAAAGAGGATTAATGAAAGGTTATTTAAAAAATTTATAAAAAATAATGGCAACAACCGCAGATTTTAGAAACGGATTAGTAATAGAATTCAATGGAGAATTATGTTCAATAATTGAATTTCAACATGTTAAACCCGGAAAAGGCCCGGCATTTGTACGTAGCAAACTTCGTGTACTAAAGACAGGAAAAGTATTAACCAACACATTTACAGCAGGTGTAAAAATTAATGAAGAAAGAGTTGAACGCAGGAGCTACCAGTTTTTATACAGCGAAGGCAATGCAATGCATTTTATGAATAACGAAACTTATGAGCAAACCTTTATCGACAGAGAAATGATAGGAAAACCTGCTGATTTTCTGAAAGAAGGTCATAATGTTGAAATATTGTTTCATGCCGAAACTGAAACCCCTTTAACGGTTGATTTGCCGGCCTATGTTGTTTTGCAGATAACCTATACTGAGCCCGGTGATAAAGGAAACACAGCCACCAACACTTTTAAGGACGCTACTGTTGAAACCGGAGCTACGGTTAAGGTGCCATTATTTATCAATACAAACGATTTAATTAAAGTGGATACCCGAACCGGAGAATATTCAGAACGCGTTAAATCATAATCCATTTTATCACTAGGCAGATTTATATCCTGCTATTTTATTGTTATAAATGAAGTTACCAAAATCTATTACCTTATCGGAAACCGGAATAATTCTGAATCAAAAAACGATTGGAGATCCAAATTTTGAAATCTCAGGCATCAATGAAATCCACATGGTCGAGAAAGGCGATCTGACTTTTGTTGATCATCCGAAATATTATAAAAAAGCTTTGAATTCTGCCGCGACTACAATTATAATCAATAAGGAAGTCGATTGTCCTGAAGGTAAGGCTTTAATCATTTCAAACGATCCGTTTTCAGATTATTTAAAATTGGTAGAAAAATTTCGTCCTTTTCAGAAAGCCGAAAAACTACATTCAGATAGCGCAACTGTAGGTGAAGGTACTATTATTCAGCCCGGAGTTTTTATTGGAAATAATGTAAAAATCGGGAAAAACTGTTTAATCCATGCCCATGTTAGTATTTACGACCACAGCATAATAGGCGACAATGTCATTATTCATTCTAATTCTGTAATAGGAGCTGATGCCTATTATTTTCAGAAAAGAGCCGGTGGATTTAAGAAATTCGAAAGTTGTGGCAGAGCCGTAATTAAAGATAACGTTGAAATTGGCGCACTTTGTACCATTGACAAAGGAGTTTCAGGTGATACAATTATCGATGAAGGTACTAAAATGGATAATCATTGTCAGGTTGGTCACGATTCCTATATTGGTAAAAACTGCTTAATCGGAGCTTTTGCCGCCATTGCCGGTGTTACCCGAATTGAAGATGATGTCATTTTATGGGGACGTGTAGCAGTGAATAAAGATCTGGTCATCGGAAAAGGCGCTATCGTACTGGCTACCTCTGCCGTAGATAAAAGCATTGAAGGCGGTAAAACCTATTTTGGCATACCGGCCATTGAAGCACGCACAAAATGGAAAGAAATGGCTCTTCAACGCGTCTTACTCGACCAATGGGAAAAAGGGCAAAGAGGACTTTAAGCTTTCTGAAAATATTTTTAGATCTGTAAATTTATTCTGCTTCACGATTCGCCTACCTTTTCATAATGAAAAAGTATGTTGTACATCTGGCGTAAATCAAATAATCCCACAACAAACGAAATCAGCAAAGCTATTCCAACGAAAGCACCCATGTTTATCAGCCAGTTATTGCTTAAAGAGTTCGTTAAAAAAGCTAATACAGGAATCAAAACCGCAAAAACGGCAATCTGAAATATAAATTTCCTGGTAAATTGAATATTCAGCTGTTTATAAGCAAAAATCAAATGCATCGCCGCACTTGAAAATAAGGCTGAAACATTTGCAATTGCAGCCCCAAGTGCAAAATACTTAGGTATTAATAGGATATTTAAAGTAAAACTCAACATCATGCTAAACGCGGCTATTCCTATCAGTATTTTAAGATTGCCGTTAGCCGTCAACAAAGTTCCAAAAACATAGGAACTTGCCACCGCAACTGTTCCAAAGATTAATACCGATAAAACAGCTGCCGATTCTTTTATCTTATCGAAATACAACAGATCCATCAATTCAAAACTATACATTAAAGAGCCTATTGCTAAAATATAAGTGGCCGATAGCAGGAGCGAAAGTGGCATTTTAATCATTGGGAATAACGGCTGCTTTTCCTTGATCATTTTTGAAAAGATGGGCAACAATAAAATCGCAAATAAATAAGCAAGCTGATTGGCGGCATCCATAATTCGAAATGCATGTGCATAAATTCCTACCT
>JAZDJM010000302.1:0-5283 GCA_043804305.1 Bacteroidota bacterium | reverse complement strand
CTTTGACTCATTGCCAACCACAATGAATCCTGATTTCTTTAAATCTTGCTTATAAATATTTTTTCCATTCAATAGCATTCCGTAAATAGGCTGCTTTTGATCTTTCAGGAATTCAGCTAAATGGAGATAATGACACTTTAAGCGAAAAATTGAGCCCATTGTTGCCTGAACCACCTTTGGATTAAAACAATCTACAGTATCTTGCGAACAAATTATTTCTTCAATGCCGAACCAATCTGCCGTGCGAATTATTGTGCCTAAATTTCCGGGGTCTTGTATGCCGTCGAGTACCAGATACAATTCATCAACTTTGGGTATAAATTCCTGATATTCAGGAGTTTTAACAATAGCCAAAACTTGATTTGCAGTGGAAAAATTACTTAATTTCTGAAGCAAATGATCGGGAATCTCTTTGACATGAATATCAAATTTTTGATGCTGTTCTGATATCCATGATTTTGTGGCTGCAATAAAATGAATTTCAAAGTGTGGATTGAGCACTAATTCGTTTATCATTTTTGGGCCTTCAACAATAAAATAACCCGACTTTCGTCGATTCTTATTCAAATTCAACGAATTGATAAGTTTTATTTCAGCTTGAGTTATCATTATTTTCTTGCTAAGGTACAAAGCTTTTTGTCAGGACAAAAAAAATCCCGCTTCAGAAAGAAACGGGATTTATAATAATTTAATCAAACTATTCTTCGGCTTTTACTTCAAAAGTGATTTCGGCACTAATGTTTTTGTAAAGCTTCACAGTAGCTTTGTAAGTTCCAATTTCCTTAACAGAATCACCAACAATAAAGATTTTTTTACGATCAACTTCTTTATTATGCTGTTCTTTAATTGCATCGGCAATTTGAATCGCATTGATGGAGCCATAAATTTTTCCGGTTGTTGGTGCTACTTTTGTAGCAATGGTAACTGTTAATCCATCAATCGACTGAGCTTCGGCAGTGGCTTCATTCTTGATTTTCTCAACCTTAAATGCACGTTGCTTCAAAACTTCTTTCAGGATTTTCTTATTCGTTTCGTTGGCTGCAATTGCAAAACCTTGTGGAATAAGGTAATTACGGGCATAACCGTTTTTAACTTCCACTACATCGTCTGTGTATCCTAAATTAGGAACATCTTTTTTTAATATAATTTGCATCTATCGGCCTCCTTTTATTTTAATAAATCGCCAACATATGGCATTAGTGCTATATGACGAGCTCTTTTAACTGCCTGAGCTACTTTCTTCTGATATTTTGTAGATGTACCGGTTAAACGGCGAGGTAAAAGTTTACCTTGTTCATTTACAAATTTCAAAAGGAAATTAGCATCTTTATAATCGATATATTTTATACCGCTTTTTTTGAAGCGACAATACTTTTTCTTTTTTGTATCTACAGCTATTGGCGTAAGATATTTAATGTCTGTATTTTGAGCCATTTTAAAAGATTTTTAGGTTAATAATTATGCTTTTGCAGGAGCACCTTCATTTTTCATTGCTCTTTTCTTATCGTTGTAAGCAATTGCATGCTTATCAAGAGCTACTGTTAAAAAGCGAAGGATACGCTCGTCACGTTTAAAAGCAATTTCGAAATTGCGAATATGCTTTCCGTCAACACGGAATTCAAGCAGTTGATAGAATCCGGTTGATTTCTTTTGAATCGGATAAGCAAGTTTTCTCAAACCCCATTCTTCTTCATGGACAACCTCAGCACCGTACTCTAATAATAGATCACGATACTTATTTACCGCTTCCTTCATCTGTTCTACAGATAAAACGGGAGTCATAATGAAAACGGTTTCGTACTGTTTTACCATTGTTAAAATGTTTTGTTTATTAATAAATTATTGATCCACAGACAAGTATGTTTTTCCTTGTTCAATTGGGCGGCAAAGATAACAAGTTTATACCAAATAACAAACAAATATTACTATACTTTTGTTGATTTTGAGAAGTTTAGCCAAGAAACTTTTTTATTTCATTGGCTATTCTTTCCGCTGCATTACCATCGCCAAAAACAGGAGGAAAGTTTGCTGTGTTTTTCTCCAGAAAATACTTACAGGCATTTTCCATTTTTTCATAATCCACGTCAACAAGTATTGCATTTCCGGTTTGTGTCAATTCTTCCCATTCTGTTTCGTTTCGCAAGATAATACAGGATTTTTTAAAAAAATAAGCTTCTTTTTGCAAGCCACCCGAATCGGTAATGATTAATTCTGAATTCTGAGTTAACTGAATCATATCCAGATAGGATAGAGGTTCTGTAAGCATAAATTTTGAGTTGGATTTAAGCAGAGTGAATAAATCTTCAACGGATTCATGCTGAAGATTTTTCAATAACCTTGGGTGCACCGGAAGGACAATCATTAGGTTTAAATTGTCAACTAAATGGAGTAAATTCTTAATTAATTTGACCAGTCTTTCCGGATTGTCGGTCGTTCCACTTCGGTGAATTGTAGTCAGTAAAAATTTTTTGTCCTTTAAATTGAGTTTTTGAATAATTTTTGATTTGCGATTTGCCAATGGCGAAAAAAACAAACTGTTATCAAGCATTATGTCGCCAAAATTAAACTTTTGAGGATTATCTTGACTGGCAATTCCTTCGTTTTGGGCAGCAAATCCTTCCCTGATTAAATTGTTAATGGCGGTTTGAGTCGGGCAAAACAATAAAGTAGAACACTGATCGGCAATAATCCTGTTAAGCTCTTCCGGCATTGTTTTATTGAATGAACGCATGCCTGCTTCAATATGCACCAACGGAATCTGGAGCTTTGAAGCACAAAGCGCTCCGGCTAAAGTGGAATTTGTATCGCCGTAAACTAATACCAAATCCGGTTTTTCTGCCAGGATAACCTGTTCCAGATTTATCATCATTTGAGCTGTTTGAGCAATTTGACTTTCTTTCTTTATTTCAAATTGATAAACCGGCAAAGGAATTTCAAGTTCTTCAAAAAAAACTGCCGACATATTAAAATCGTAATGTTGGCCGGTATGAACAATAAGTTCTTTAATATCAGGATAATTCTTAAATGCACGGCTTAGTGCTGCAGCTTTGATAATTTGCGGTCGAGCCCCGACAATGGTAATAATTTTGTGCATTTTCTTATTTGTAAACTCTTTGCGAAACTAGTAAAATTTGGTTTTATATCAATCCATCATATTTTCATCGGCAAAGCTAAAAAACTGATCGTTGGCAAAAATTATATGATCCAATACTTTTAAATCGAGCGTGTCGCCTGCTTTTATCAGTTTTCTTGTAAGTTGTTTATCCTGTTCACTTGGATTAAGATTTCCTGAAGGATGATTATGACACAGAATTATTGAACTCGCCTGGGCATCGAGGGCTATTTTGAATATTTTTTTCGGATCGGCAACTGTTCCGGCCAAACCGCCTTCACTTATACGTATTTTCCGGATTACCTGATTATTACGTTTTAATAGAATTATCCAAAATTCTTCAAAAGACTGATCGGCCAAATCTGAATAAATAAGTTCAAAGGCATCTCTGCTGGTTTTAATTTGTTTTTCATCAAGGGCTTCGCTCGATCGCCTTCTTCTTCCGAGTTCTAGAGCTGCAATAATGTTAATGGCTTTGGCTTCACCAATTCCTTTAAATTTTGTCAGATCTTCTAGTCCTAATTTAGACAATTGGTTTAAACTATTGTTATTAACCGATAGAATTCGTTGTGAAAGTTCAACTGCAGATTCTTCACGGTTTCCTGAGCCAATTAATATGGCTAGAATCTCTGCATTGCTGAGGCTCGATTTCCCTTTCAACATTAATTTTTCGCGTGGCCGGTCTTCTTCAGCCCAGTGTTTGATGCTTTTAGGTGGGGCGTATTCCATAAATTTCTTTGAAATTAATTGCAAGTGGGTTAGCTAAACTTATTATAAATCAAAGTTAATCAAATTAATACAAATAAAAAAGCCAACCGAAAAAATTCGATTGGCCAATCCAAATATTTTTAAAAAAAACTAAGCTAAAGCATTAATATGCTTGGTTAACTTCGATTTTAAATTACCGGCCTTGTTTTTATGAATAATCGAACGTTTTGCATTTTTATCTATCATTGACAGAACAGTTGGTAACTGATTTGAAGCTTCCACTTTGTCGGATAAACTTCTTAATTGTCTGATAGCGTTACGCATAGTACGAGCGAAATATCTGTTTTTTAATTTGTGTGCTTCCGCTTGTCTGATTCTCTTGATTGCCGATTTATGATTCGCCATGCTTTATATTTTTATTAAATTCGAAATAATATTTCTGTATTTTGGGCTGCAAAATTAAAACAAAATTGCGAATTAGCAAACATTGTATTCATTTTAAATTAAAATATTTTATCGTGTCAGAATATTTACAAAACACCTTTTATTCTTTTGTCGTTTTGATACTGGCCGATTTTGGCATTTTCCAGATTAAACTGGGTTTTTGTGTAGTCCAAAAAGGCTCTGGCAACTGCTAAATCTTCAAATTCTCCAATCGTATAATAATAGGTATTATGCTGCTTAAATTCGCTTATCTTTTCATGGCCTATCTTATTTTGCAAAAGATAAACGGGAATAGGCTGGTCAAAGGCCATTGCAATTTCTACGCGATAAAGCAGTTTGTTGTCAACTGTTATTGATTTTGATTCTTCAGCTTTAATCACAATGTTTTGAACATTCTCCTTCTTAATTGTAATTGTCGGAGTTATTGCCGGACTACCAACTGATTCTTTTTTAGCAGTTGTGGTGCTAGCCGATGGATTTAACATTCTTTTTCCATTTTCGTAATACACAGGGAAAGCTTTTGGTAAATTATTTTCGCTTTGAACCAATTTACAAAGATCGTTTGCTTTTTTCCTGTCACTTGTAGAATAAATATTGTAGCGATACCAGCCGTCTTCGTTGGCAATATAGACCTCTTCGGTAATGTTGTGTTTTTTTAGAAATGCATTTAAATTTGGATGTGGTGTTGTGCTGGCCATAATTTGAACCCGATAAACTGAAGTCGTTTCATCGTTTTCACCTATCCCGGTTTTTGATTTTTCCTCATTTTGTTTTTGCGGTAGAGATGAATTTTGGCCGTATATTTTTTGATCTTCAGTAATTGCATATGTCTTGGAAGTAGATTTACTGTCTTTATTCTGATTTTCTTGATATTTTGCTTTTTCTATCGGGTTTAATCCTTTATACCAATCAGCTTCCGAGATAATTTGAACATATTTTGCCAGCTTAATCGGAAATACTTGTTTTTTCTGATTTGTAATTTCTCCATCGATTAAAATGGGATAATTGCCTTTTTCAAT
>JAZDJM010000301.1:0-2733 GCA_043804305.1 Bacteroidota bacterium | reverse complement strand
AAAAAAATTGCTACAAAACTTAAATATTCATATATCGATCTGGATCAATCTATTGAAAATGAGCATAATCAATCAATATCAGCCCTATTTGCAAATAAAGGTGGGCATGAATTCAGACGGATTGAAAGGCACACATTACATAAAACTTTCATCTCTGATAATCTGGTAGTATCAACCGGTGGCGGAACTTCAGTATTTTTTGACAATCTGGAATTGATGCTTAAGAATGGCTTGTGTATCTATTTAAAAGCTGATTCCGGTATATTAACCAACCGCCTGATACCTAATCAGAAACAACGGCCAGTAATAGCACATTTGGATAAAGAAGATTTGCAAAATTTTATTGAAGAACAGTTGAAAATAAGAGCCCCTTTTTACGAAAAAGCTCAATTGCATATTGAATCGAAGGATTTAACACCTGAGATTTTATATTCTCAGATCCAAAACTGGATAAAATATCACCTAAATCCTTCTAAAAATAAAGCCTGACATAAATTAATATCAGGCTTAAATTTAATTTATCCGAGTTTATTATCTTGCATATTTGAAACTTTTGCCCGGATATTTGGCAGAACCTCCAAGTATTTCCTCAATACGAAGCAATTGATTGTATTTTGCAATCCTATCGGAGCGACTTGCAGATCCGGTTTTTATTTGACCAGTATTTAATGCCACTGCCAAATCAGCAATTGTAGTGTCTTCAGTTTCGCCTGAGCGATGGCTCATTACTGCGGTGTACGAATTGTCTTTTGCCATGCTTACAGCATTAATGGTTTCAGTTAATGTTCCGATTTGGTTTACTTTAATTAAAATGGAGTTGGCTATGTTTTCAGTAATTCCTTTTGAAAGGCGATTAGTATTGGTAACAAATAAATCGTCGCCAACCAATTGAATACGTTTGCCCATTTTATCGGTCATTAATTTCCATCCTGCCCAGTCATCTTCAGCCATTCCGTCTTCGATAGAGATTATCGGATATTTTTTCGCCCAATTATCCCAGAAATCGACCATTTCTGCGGGAGATAGTTTATCGCCTGTTGACCACTTTAAATGGTATTTGTTTTCATCAGCTAAAAAGTATTCAGAAGATGCAGGATCGAGAGCCATATAAATATCTTCACCCGGACGATAACCTGCTTTTTCGATTGCTTGTAGGATTACTTTAACTGCTTCTTCATTCGATTTAAGATTTGGCGCAAAACCACCTTCGTCGCCCACATTGGTGGAATGTCCCATTTTTTTCAATACATCTTTTAAATGATGAAATACTTCAGCACCCATGCGTAAAGCCTGAGAAAAACTTTCAGCTCCCACGGGCATAATCATAAACTCCTGAAAATCTATGCTATTATCAGCATGAGAACCGCCATTTATAATATTCATCATTGGAATAGGCAAAGTATTGGCATTAACACCGCCTACATAACGAAAAAGATATTGCCCGGTTTCTTGTGCAGCAGCGTTGGCAACAGCCAAAGAAACGCCTAAAATTGCATTTGCGCCAAGTTTTGCTTTGTTTGGGGTTCCGTCGAGAGCTATCATGGCAGTATCAATATCAATCTGATCTGAAACATAAAAACCTTTTAACTCTTCATTGATGACATTATTTACATTTTGAATTGCGTGTAAAACACCTTTTCCAAGATAACGGGTTTTATCCCCATCGCGCAGTTCAACAGCTTCGTGAACGCCGGTAGAAGCTCCTGACGGAACTGCTGCCCTGCCTACAACACCACTATTTGTAAATACTTCAACCTCAACGGTTGGATTACCTCTTGAATCGAGGATTTCTCGTGCATGAATATTTGTTATAGCACCCATGTTATTAAATTTTTATTTTTTATTAAAATATAGTTTCTATTTCACTACAAAGATCAATAAAAAAAAGGGATGAACATAGCGAACACCCCTTTTTTTTAATGCGATGAAGATTATTTATTTTCTTCAGTTTCTTCTGAATTATTTTCAGCAAGCTCGTCGGTCTTCTCTTCAGCTTTGGTTTCTTCAATAACTTCAGCTTTTGGCTCTTCAACTTTAGGAGCTACTGCTTTAGGAGCATCAGCTTCTTTTTTAGAACCACCACGACCACGACGCGTAGTTTTTGCAGCTTTTTCAGCTTTTTCGCTAAGCATGTGCTCATTAAAATCTACCAGTTCAATCATACACATTTCTGCATTATCACCAAGACGATTGCCTAATTTAATAATTCGCGTATAACCGCCCGGGCGATTGGCCACTTTTTCAGATATAACTCCAAACAACTCGCTAACTGCTTCTTTGCTTTGCAAATAACTGAAAATTGTTCTGCGATCGTGAGTAGTATCTGATTTTGCTCTGGTTACCATTGGTTCAAAATAAACACGAAGTGCTTTTGCTTTAGCCAATGTTGTTTTAATTCTCTTATGTAGTATCAAGGAAGTTGCCATATTTGAAAGCATTGACTTTCTGTGCGCGGCATTTCTTCCTAAATGATTAAATTTCTTACCGTGTCTCATTTTTATTAGTCCTTATCTAATTTATATTTGGAGATATTCATACCAAATTCAAGGCTTTTAGCCTTTACCAAGTCTTCTAATTCAGTTAAAGATTTACGTCCGAAGTTTCTAAACTTCAATAAATCATTTTTATTAAAAGCCACTAGTTCACCTAAAGTCTCCACGTCGGCAGCTTTTAAACAGTTTAACGCACGGACTGATAAATCCATATCAATGAGTTTTGTTTTTAATAACTGAC
>JAZDJM010000300.1:0-4227 GCA_043804305.1 Bacteroidota bacterium | reverse complement strand
CCTGATTCAGGAGAAATTATCGTTGGCGAAACCACACGTTTTGGTTATTTTACGCAAGGCGGAATTCAATCGCGCGATGATATGCGCGTACTTGAAATCGTGAAAGAGATTGCCGATCAGATAGAAATGGGGAATACTATCATTTCAGCCTCCCAATTTTTATTTCATTTTGGATTTTCATACAACCTTCAACACAGTTTTTATGGCAATTTGAGCGGTGGTGAAAAAAGGAAATTGCATTTGGTGATTACTTTATTAAAAAATCCCAACTTTCTGATTCTGGATGAACCCACCAACGATTTGGATTTGTTTACCTTGGGCAGGCTGGAAGAATTTCTTCTCGAATTCCAGGGCTGTTTGCTTATCGTTTCGCACGATAGGTTTTTTCTGGATAGATTAGCCGACCATTTATTTATTTTTAAAGGCAATGGTGAAATTAAAGATTTTGTAGGCAATTATTCCGATTTCAGAGAAATGCAGGATTTCGAAACCGCCGAAGAAAAAAAAGCCGAAAAGGCAACTAAAAAAGATATCACACCCTTAAAAGCAAAAGCTGAAAAACCGCGCAAGGCAAGTTTTAAAGAGCAAAGAGAGTTTGAAACGCTTGAAAAAGAAATTGCTGAGTTTGAAACAGAAAAAGAAAGCCTGATAAACAAAATGAATTCGGGAGATTTAACACCCGATGAACTTCAGCATGTTTCTGTTCAGTTTGAAAAGATCAGCATTTTGCTGCATGAAAAAGAAATGCGCTGGCTTGAACTGAGTGAACTAATTGGATAGCTATGTTTTAATTGCATCTTCTCAAGCTTTTTCAAATTGTACCTTGGTATCATGAAAAGCTGTTCCAAATCCCATATCTGTTTCAAGGCCTTTTGTTAAAATATTCGGACTTCCTCCTTCCTGTATCCACCAGCCATTGTAATACACAACACAAGAGGGCTTTACTCCAAAACTAATTTGAACCTTTGAAGTAAATTCGCCTAACTCATTAAATATGCGGACTTTATCGCCATTTTTAATATTTTTTTTCATAGCATCTGCGGCACTTATTATGCAAATAGGTTCAGGAGCAAACTGTTTGATGGAATTCAAATTGCCAAATTGGGAGTGAATCCGGTTTTTTGTATTTGGCGAAAGCAAAAAAAACGGAAATTCATCACTTTCATTTTTTAATATAACGTAAGCAGGCAGTTGAGATACTTTCCAGATTTTTTCTGCATTTTCAGAAAACAACTCAATTTTACCGCTTGGTGTTTCAAATTTTTTGTTTTCAAAAGCGATAGTTTCGAGGCCGGGAGCAATAATTGGTTCATTCTTTAGCTTATTCCAATCAAGTTCTTCAAACGCTTTAATTTCGCTTTTTAAAAAAGACTCGATGGCCTGATGTCCCGGTTTAGGAAGAAATTTTAAAATATGCGTTTCTGAAAATCCCAATTCTTTAGCCAATGCATAATAAATTTCAGTTTCAGGTTTTACTTCTCCAAAGGGTTCTAAAATTTTAGGTTTCAGTTGTACATACGGATTCCAGTATGAACCAATAATATCGCTTTGCTCAAACATATTTTTCGCCGGAAGAATCATATCGGCTTCCAAAGCTGTATCCGTCATAAATTGCTCAACAACAACCCTATAATCCAATTTTCGAAATGCTTTTATACTCAAAGCAGAGTCAGGATTTTGAGTTATTGGATTTCCCCTTTCCACCCAAATCATTTTCAGGGGCGGATTTTGCTGTTCCAACATACTTTCGCCCAGTCTTGCCTTTGAAATCGTACGGCGAAATATAGGGTTGGCATCAATACCGGGATAATAGGATTCGGGTTCTTTTACTTTATCAAAAACATAGGATTGCAAATTTGCATAATGAAAACAAGCTCCTTTTATCCCGATATTTCCGCTTAAAACACTTAAGCTTAATAAACTACGTACAGTCTGGCCGCCATTGGAAAAGCGTTGCATTCCGTAACCGGGAATTAAAGTCATTGGCTTTATTTCTGCTATATCAGTGGCCAGTTCTTCAATAAACTCAATAGGTACATCAGAGATTTTTGCGGCTTTTTCGAAAGTCCAGTCACCAATTGAAGTTTTAAATTCATCGAATCCTTTTACATAATTTTTTACAAAATCAGCATCGAATTTATTGTTTTTGATCAGCCAATTGGCTATCGATAAGGCAATGGCTGCATCAGTTCCTGGTAAGGGCTGAATCAACAAATCTGCTCTTTCTGCAGAGGCCGTTCTTCGCGGATCAAGCACGATCAACTTTGCACCGCTGGCTTGTGCTTTTTCGATAAAAACCATTTGGTGAATATTGGTTTCCGCAGGGTTTTTGCCCCAAAGAATTATCAATTTGGCATTTTCCAAATCCCAGGGGACATTGTGTTTGTTCTCACCTAAGGACAGGCGAACAGCCTCCAAACCCGCAGGCCAACACAGATTTCCGTAAGTTGTAGTTGCGCCGCCAAAAAGTTCCCAAAAATTTGAACTAAATCCGTTGGTCATTCCCGACATTCCGCTCGATTCATAAAACAATACAGATTGTGGCCCAAAATCCTGCTTAAAGGCTTGCAGCTTTTGTGCAATTTCATGCAATGCATCGCCCCAGCTTATTTGGTCATAGCCACCGTTTGAATTTCTTTTTAATGGAAATACGATTCGTTTAGGGCTGTTTGCCCTTTCCACATAACTCAATCCTTTAAGGCAAGGACCTTCAGCAGTAGCCAGATTCGCTGCATGTGGTTCAACGGCAATTAACTTCCCGTTTTCAACTTTTGCTTTAAAACTGCAAGATGAATAACAATTGCGTGGACAAGCTGTGGAATAAAGAGGCATAGTTTATATTTACGATAAAAGTAAATATTTTAAGCAATTAAAACTAAAATCAAACGAATATCGTAAATAAATAAATTGGTCATTATTAGGCTCCGAAAAACTTCATGCATTGAAAAAAAAGAAATCAACAATTAGTTTTACTAATTTAAAATCATCAAAAAAGAGTCTTGATCTCAAAATAAAAAACAGTGTAAACAAACGACCAGATAAGCTGGGAAAAAAGTAAATATCCGTAGCTTTTTTTGCTTTGTCCGTAATATTTTGCAACTAAAAATGTTCCTAGCGGAATAGATAACAAAACGGGTGTTAGAAAAGCAATTCCCAAAAGCCCATACTTCTTTTTTAAATTTACCAGTAGCCTGTTACGACGGGAAAATTTTTTACCGTTTTTTATTTTCCGCTTTAGCTTATCAGGCCAAAAGGAAATGTATATTTTAATTAATCCTTTGGATAAAATAGCGGAAGCAATAATTCCAAGCAGTCCTCCAATATTCGTGTAAAAGATAGTCTGGAAAAAAGTCATCTTAAAAACATAGACAGCAACCGGAAAAGTGGCCGCAAATTTCCAGGTGCTAGATAAAATAACAATCCATATTTCCATAAATGGGGTTTAGCATTGGTGTTTTTGATACAAAATTATTTTTTTTCATGAAATAGTGTTTTCCCAATTATGTTTTTTAGCTTAAACGTTTTTAACGGCTTATTAATTCAAGAACCAGGAAAATAATTCAATCCATAAATCTCTGCCCTGAACAAAATAGATGAAAAAAGTCGCCACCAGCCCATGTGCAAGGCCTAAAGCCCACAAATTCTTATCTTTTAAAAACACGAGTATAAATAGAATTTCCATAAAAAACGAAAAGCTCATCAATAAGAAATCAGGGCTATGAATCAGGCTAAAAAAGAGGGCTCCGATAAATACCAGAAATAGTTTTCTAAAATTGGAGGTTTTTCGGTGATAAAGGTTTTGAACGATTAAGGCAATTACAATAAATTGTTGAAAAGTTCCCCAAACAGGATAAAGCGCCAGAACAGGCAATAGATGCCAGATTTTAACCGAAGTCCCTGTATTCTTCCCGTAAATTATTGATAAAATAATAGTTAGCACAACAAAAGGCAGCAACAAGAAAAGCGATTTCAGTAGATTATTTCGGCTAATACCCCATTTGGCCAGAACTGATTTGTCGATTCGGTGGCGATAATAAATATAGCTTAGCCAGAAAAAACAAACTCCGATAATGAAAAATGCACGCATATTTAGCCAATCCATCACCGTAAATTTCAATACAGAAAGCGTAATGATTATAGCAATTTCAAATTTGAAATACGAAAATTGTCCGATTGTTAAGTGTTTTAAATTCATCCTGCGGCCGCTTTTTCTGTTATTATGTCTGC
>JAZDJM010000299.1:0-2942 GCA_043804305.1 Bacteroidota bacterium | reverse complement strand
CATTATTCGATAAATATTCTGAAATCAGGTTCCGAAGTTTTTCAGCATTTGGTTTTTTCGTATACGATAACGCGGAATGAACACTGTTTGAAAATTCGATATTGTTATAGCCATATATTCGTAATATTTCTTCGATTACATCGGCTTCGCGGGTGACATCCACTTTAAAAGTTGGAATTCTTAACACCAATCCGTCTTCAGATTCTTTTTCTGTTTGGATTTCCAAATCTGTTAAAATAGATCTGATTTCTGCTTTCGGAATTTCTTTCCCAATTAATCGGGTAATATTTTTATAATGTACTTTTATGTTCCAGGATTCAATTTTTAACGGATAAACATCTTTAATTTCGCTCGATATTTCACCGCCTGCGATTTCTTTAATCAATAATGCTGCTCTTTTTAATGCATACACAGTAATATTTGGATCAGCACCTCTTTCGTAACGGAAGGAAGCATCTGTTTTTAAACCATGATATTTTGAAGTTTTACGAATTCCGGTAGATTCAAAATAGGCACTTTCAAGAAACATTTTAGTTGTTTTTTGAGTAATTCCTGAACTTAAACCACCAAAAACACCGGCAATACACATTCCTCCGTCGCTATTGCAAATCATCAAATCATTGGATGTGAGCTCCCTTTCGACCGTATCGAGTGTTACAAATTTCGTTGCATTCGGAAGTTTTTTTACAATTACTTTATTTCCTTTTACAGCATCTGCATCAAAAGCATGCAAGGGCTGTCCGGTTTCATACATAACAAAATTTGTAATATCAACAATATTATTTATTGGTCTGATTCCTATTGACTGCAAGGTATTTTTAAGCCATTTTGGCGACTCTTTAACCTGAATATTCGAAAGTGTAATACCGGAATAACGTGGACAAGCTATCGGATCCTCAACAATTACATCAATGTTGAGATTGGTATGGTCAACTTTAAAATTACTTACATCCGGCCAATTTAATTTTTTATCATTTTTTCCATTTTTTTGATTGATAACTGCAACTAAATCACGTGCAGCACCAATATGCGAAGTTGCATCTGATCGATTTGGTGTAAGTCCGATTTCAAAGCGATAATCGTCTTCAACCTTAAAATATTCTTTTGCCATCGAACCAATAACGGCATCATCATCCAAAACCATAATCCCATCATGCGAACTGCCTAATCCCAATTCATCTTCGGCACAGATCATACCTTCAGATATTTCTCCACGTATTTTTGATTTTTTAATTACAAAAGAATCCGATTCTGTATATAAAGTTGTTCCTACAACAGCCACAGGAACTTTCTGTCCCTCAGCCACATTTGGCGCACCACAAACTATTGGTAATAAAGTATCGTTGCCAATATCAACGGTTGTGAGCGTAAGTGTATCCGCATTCGGATGTTTTTGGCAGTTGAGCACTTTTCCGATAACAACACCTTCGAGGCCGCCTTTTACGGTTTGTATTCTTTCCGTCTTTTCAACTTCAAGACCACAATCCGTAAGCATTCTTTGCACTCTTTCGGGTGATTCTTCAAGTTTAATGTAATTCTTTAGCCAGTTGTATGATAAATTCATTTGAGCTATTTTTAAATTTTGAAATCTGTAAACCGAAAAGAAAGTCCTTAATTTTTATTGATTTGAATGCCATGCATCAATGATTAATCATCTTATTTACAGGCAATAAAGTTAAATAATTAAAGCACGCTATTCATTCTTTTGATAATTTAGCCTTTTCGGTTTTCAAGCTGCAAAATTAGTATTTTTTGGCTAGGATAACGAAAGAAACCAAAGGGAATTAAGCAATTGGGATTAAAAAAAATGAAGATTAGTTCCTGTATTATTAATTGCTGAATAAATCAGCTTATTTCTATCCAGTTTCGCTCTGTATTTTCCATTCTTTGAAGCTCTTGTGCAGTCAGTTTGTTTTCCGGCAAGCTGAGTGATGGATCCATTTCGAGCAATTCTATAGCTTTCTCTCTGGCGAACTTTAAAATCTTTTCGTCTTTTACCAGATCAGAGATTTTAAGATCCAATACACCACTTTGCTGTGTACCATACATATCGCCGGGCCCACGAAGTTTAAGATCAACATCTGCTATTTCAAATCCATCGCTCGTTTCTACCATAGTTTGCAAGCGTTTTTTCCCATCGCTGCTTAATTTATAGCCCGATAACAAAATGCAATATGACTGATCGGCACCTCGCCCAACTCTTCCACGCAATTGATGCAATTGAGAAAGCCCGAATCGTTCCGCATTTTCGATTACCATAACAGAGGCATTTGGAACATTAACTCCAACTTCTATAACCGTAGTTGAAACCATTATTTGGGTTTTTCCGGTAACGAAAAGGTTCATCTCAAATTCTTTGGCTTCCGATTTCATTTTCCCGTGCAAAATACTTACCTGATATTTTGGCCTGGGAAAATCGCGAACTATACTGTTGTATCCATCTTCAAGATCCTTCAAATCCAGCTTTTCTGATTCCTGAATTAATGGATAAACCACGTAAATCTGCCGTCCTTCTTCAATTTGTTGCCGCATAAACCCAAAAACTTTTAATCGGTCTTTGTCATAAAAGTGCATGGTTTTTATTGGTTTTCTTCCGGGAGGCAGCTCATCAATGACAGAAAAATCCAAATCACCGTATAAAGTCATGGCAAGCGTTCGGGGAATTGGAGTGGCTGTCATTACCAGAACGTGAGGTGCTATTTCGCTTTTTCCCCATAAGCGGGCTCTTTGTTCCACACCAAAACGGTGCTGCTCGTCAATGATAACGAAACCAAGGGCTTTAAACTGAACAATATCTTCGATAAGTGCATGAGTTCCAATAAGGATATTCAATTTACCACCTAATAAACCTTCATGAATTTCTTTTCGTTTTTTCGTTTTAGTAGAGCCGGTTAATAGTTGAACATTTACATCGAGTCCTTTTAGAAATTCTGAAATACCAT
>JAZDJM010000298.1:0-8948 GCA_043804305.1 Bacteroidota bacterium | reverse complement strand
GATTAGTTTTAATCTTTTTGTGGCCATTTTCCCAACTATAATTTTTCTTTTTACATTAATTCCATTTATACCTATCGAGAATTTTCAGGATACTTTCTTAAGTCTTATGGAAGAAATTATACCTGATTCAGCATGGGATTCGGTTCAAACAACTTTTCTTGATATTGTTACACGGCCTCACGGAAGTCTATTATCGATTGGTTTTATTTTAGCCTTAATTTTCTCTACCAATGGCATTAATTCAATGATTGAAGCTTTTAATGCTTCCTATCACAGTATGGAAACCCGTGGAATAATTGCCCAACGTGGAATTGCTTTGGTTTTGGTTATTGTGCTTGCCATCATGCTGATTATAGCCATTGTGTTTATTGCCGCTGGGGCTGGTATAATGCATTATTTAAGAGACGAAGGATTTCTACAGGATAAATTTATCTATTTTTTAATAGATTCATTTCGGTGGGCTATTCTGATATTATTGACCTATTTTGGAATTTCGCTTATCTATTTTTGGGCTCCGGCAAAAAAACGTCCCTTCAAATTTTTCTCGGCAGGTTCAAGTTCGGCGACTTTCTTTATCATGCTCGCAAATATCGGGTTTAATTATTACGCAAATAATTTGGCTACATACAATGCGCTTTATGGATCAATCGGAACTCTTTTATTAATATTACTATGGATTTACTTTAATTCTACGATTTTGCTTATTGGTTTCGAGTTAAATGTTAGTATTCTTAATGCCAAGCTCGAGAATAATCAAGACTAACCTCTAAAATACGTCTTTTTTTTTAAGCGCATATAACGCAAACTTTTCCTAATCGTTTTACAAAACATTAGTCTTTAGGTATTAAATGAGTCCCAACTCATTTGAATTGAATAGCCTTTTCAACATGAAACCTGCTGTTGATGCCCTAATTAAGCGAATTGATCCGGATATTTAATTGCTCGCTGATTGGATTATTCACCCGCTTTCGATTTATTTAGATTACCCTAAATCAAAATCTTTTAAAATAAGATTTGGTTTTAAATAAAAAAGCCACCCGTTTTTCAACGGGTGGCTCAATTTATCATTTAAGAGTTTTATTTTACTAAAGCAATGAACTCAGCATTATTGAAATAACGAACAAATTCTCTATCGTTAAGAGCCATTCCTTTAAGTTTAGGGTTGATTTCGAATGCTTTTTTAAGTCCTGCAAATACTTCAGCATCGTTAGAAGTTCTGGCACCTACAACGGCCAACAAATAGTTAGTTTTGCATGTTTCTTCAGCACATTTCAAGTTTGCTTTTGCATCAGCATATTTGCCTAACAAAAGTTGTGCTAAACCAACGTTAACATCACATTTTTTGGAACCAAATAACTCAAGTGCTTTTTCATATTCACCAAACTGAATAGCGGCAACGCCTAAATTGTAATTTTCTTTAGAGCCAAGCTTTTGAGCATCAGTAAAGAATTTTTTAGCTTTTGTCCAATCGCCTTTTTTTGCAAAAACAACGCCCATATTATTAAGAACCACAGCATTGTTTGGAGAAAGCGTATTTGCTTTTTCGAAAAGTTTAAGTGCGTTTACATAATCACCATTAAGCGTTTCAACAAAACCATAGTTTGCTTGTGCTTCCCAGCTGTTAGCATATAAATTGGCAGCAGATTTATATATAGATGTTTGAGCTTTAAGATCTTCAGTTAGAGTAGCAGCATAAAGCAATTCCTGAACACTTAGATCAGCTGGTTTAGTTGTAGCAAGTTCAGCAATCTGAGCAGCTGAGCGTTTTGTTTCGAACATATTTACAGAGATTTCAGCTCTTCTTAATGTTGAAAGTAAATTTTCCAGTTCTGGATAAATCAAAATCATATTTCTGATTTCTTCTTCTTTCTTAACTGCAGGTGCTGATTTAACCACATTTAAAATCGTTCCTTTTTCAGCAAGTGATGATTTGTCAAGGGCAGACATGAATCCGTCCCAATCCGGGCCATTACCAACAACCTTGAAAGGAAGGCTTTTTAAATCTTTAATTGTAATTTTAGAATCTTTAGCTTTAACCAATTTCTGGAATTCAGCACGAAGATAGGATTCTCCAACTTTAGCACGATTAGAAGAAAGATTAGCATTAAAAGTTTCTTCACCCTCAGGAGATGCATAAGCATTAACTACAATGTCTTTAATGGCTAAACCTTTACTTAAACAAGTATTTAAATTTGTGCGTGCATCAGTAGCAGCAGCTGTTTTATTTATGCCAAAATTGTCTTTGTAAGTATAAAGGTTCTTTGGAAAATACAATTTAGCACCATTTGTAATAATGTTCTCAAGCTCATAACCATGCGCGGCTAAGAGTTTTCCTTCATTACCTCCAGCAAGATCTTCTGTATGAATAACGCCATCACCAATTTTAAACTGAGCGGCAGCTAAATTTTTAAATTCAGGCTCAACACCGGCTTTAGGTACATAAACTACAGGATTAACCTCAACATTGGCAGCAGCCATCTCAGGTACAAAATCAAAAACACCTTTAAAAGTATAAGTTCCACCAGTTGCATAAGGAACCATTTGTCCTTTTCCAGCC
The DNA here is from genome assembly GCA_043804305.1 of Bacteroidota bacterium. Taxonomy (GTDB): domain Bacteria; phylum Bacteroidota; class Bacteroidia; order Bacteroidales; family UBA12170; genus UBA12170. Next base: position 6,391 of record JAZDJM010000298.1, on the reverse strand, counting down.
GTAACTTTTTCACCATAGAATGAATGTGATGCAAGAGCAAGTTCTTTATCACCATATTTCAATACAGGAGCAACATTAACTGCAGCATTTCTTAAGAAATAATTTGGAGGGAAAGTTACACTTACTTCATAAGGAACTTTTCCGCCTCTTTCCTGCAAAACTTCAGGCGTAACTTTATAAACAACAGTTCCGTGATCGCGGATCATTTTGTTAATATTTCCGAAAAGATCTCCCATTCTATAGGTAAGACCTAAAGTTGTAGTTAAATAACGGTCGTTAACAAACATCATGTTTCCACCTGTTATACCTTCTAATTGGTCATCGTCAGTAAATCTGGCTGTAAAACGCATGTTAGATTCAAGTGTTAAATCCACTTTTTCTGTAACGCCTAATCTGGCACCCAAACCAAATGGGAACATCATAACATTATTTCTAACATTTTGAGGACCATAATAATTTCCGGAACTAGTTAAATATTTATTGTAATTATGAGTTGAAACACCAACACCACCAAAACCTAATATACTGAATGCTGCATCTTTATCTTCGCGGAAGATATTAGTAATGTCAACGGTTAACTGAGAATATAGGTCTACAAAAACTCCTTTATAGTAAATCAAATTTGGAATAGCAGGAGTAGTGCGATCAGCTTTAGAGGCCAATTCACCTGTATAGGCACCAACTCTAACTCCAAAAATAGGATCAAATTGGTAACCGGCTTTTAATCCCCAACCAAACATTTCTTGACTGCCTAACCAACTATCAGAAGGAATATCACTTAAAATGTGGTTAACTCCGAAGTCAACATTTGCATAGTAATAGGGAGCAAATAAACCATTTGTTATTCTTGGTGAAGTTCCGAAACCGTCAAGCACCTTATAGGTTAGTCCTAAAGATGAGTAACGGAATCCGTCCATTTGATGAATCTTAGGATCGGTTCCGATATATTCTAGTTCATCTGTGGCAGTATAATGTAAACTGGTTTCAAAAGTTAAATCAAAATAATTATTTAGTGCATATTTTAGACCAAATCCAGCAGGGAAAACTAGTGTTTTTGTTTTGAAATCTGTTTTATCACAGCAGCTGTAATTTAATGGAAGTCCATAAATATCAGCTTTCATTGCTAATAATCCAACACCACCAAACCCATAAAAGCTAAATTTTGAATCGTAATTATCGCGAAAAATATTGGTAATGTCAATTGTAACTTGACCACTATAATCGTTAAAATTACTTCTGTATGATTGGTCTGGTGGATCAGAGCGTAATTGACCACTTGTAATATTTAATCTACCACCAAAAATTGGTGAAAATTGATACCCAAAGTTAAAGCCTCCACCAAAAAAAAGTACGATGAAACAAATCAAGCTTACCACCTATCTCAGTGGTCGAATTGTTTGTGTTGTAGTCGCTCCAGAAATTAGTAATGCCGGCATTTGCATTGCCATAAAAATAAGGAACGAAAGCAGACGTTTTTTTTGCTGGCTGCACTGCATCCTGAGCATACGCTCCATTAATGCTTAACGCAAAAACTAGCGTAAAAAACGTTAAAATGATTTTGTGAAAATTTCTCATAGTTTTGATTTTTATTGAATTCGAATTTTTGTTTTTGAAATAACACGCAAAGCTATTGATTATATTTGATTTATGAAAATATTTATATGTTAAACGTAAAGTTTTTCAATTGGTAAATATAAATAAAAAAATATAGGGATGCAAAAAAAATGTAAAATATTATTTTTTAAGCACTTGATGCAACTCCCATAACACAATTCCTACCGATATTGAAACATTTAGAGAGTGTTTTGTCCCATATTGCGGTATCTCAATACAGCCGTCGGATAGATTAATGATTTCCTGTTGTACTCCTTTTACTTCATTTCCAAAAATGAGAGCTATTTTCCTCGATGAGTCTGGTATATACTCACCAAGTTTTAAGCTGTCTTTAACTTGCTCTACAGCATATACCTGATAATTATTCTTTTTGAGTTCATCTACAGCATCATGAGCAGAGCCAAAATATTTCCAATCAACTGATTCTGTAGCGCCTAAGGCGGTTTTTTGTATTTCACGATGTGGGGGTTTTGCGGTTATTCCACACAAATATACCGCCTCTATACGAAACGCGTCTGCTGTCCTGAAAACAGATCCAACATTACTCTGACTTCGAACATTATCGAGCACTACAACAATTGGAATTTTTTCTGATTCTTTAAATTCCTCAACGCTAAACCTTTTTAATTCAGAGTTTTTTAGCTTTTTCATTCAGTTTACTTAAGGCAAAATCTATGCGGCTTTTATTCAATCCCTGCAAAATGCTTCATAAACTGAACCCTTTCATAAGCGCCTGAATTGGCAGTTTTTGCAATGCTTAATTTTCCTCTGAAAGATGCAATATCCTGAAATCCTTTGTCATCCATCCATTTATTTAGGGTATTGAGCATCGAACTAACACTTTCTAATCCATCCTTATAGAGTACAGATGCAATTTGAACGGTTTGTGCTCCAGCCAATAGTTGTTTAATAAGCGCTTCGCCATTATGCACCCCGGTTGAAGCAGAAAGTTCGCAGCGGAGGTGATCAGAAAGCATGGCTATCCAACGCAATGATATACCCAAATCTTCAGCTTTACTAAATACAAATGAAGGCTTAACCTCAAACTTCTGAATATCAATATCCGGCGAAAAGAAACGGTTAAATAATGTAATTGATTTGATACCAGTCCAGCTTAATTTTTCTAGTGTGCTGGCCAAACTCGAAAAATGATAGGAAACTTTGATGGATAGAGGTAAGTTGCTTACACTTTTAACTTTATTAATAATATCAAAATAAACTTTTTCATTTTCTTCGCCTGATTTATTAAAATTTGAAGGCATTACAAAAATGTTGAGTTCTAATCCATCTGCTCCTGCGGCTTGAATTGATTTGGCAAACGAAGTCCATTCGCTGGCAGAAGTGCAGTTTATACTTGCAATTATTGGAAGATTTACTTTAGCCTTAGCTTCTTTTATAAGTTCAAGATATTTTTGAACACTATTCTGCTTGGTATAGTTCCGAATATAATCTTCCGCTTCAGGGTATAAGTTGGCAGAATCCTGACGAAGTGAATAATTGGCTTCATGCATGATTTGCTCTTCGAAAAGCGATTTTAAAATCACCGCTCCCGCTCCCATTTTTTCAAACAATATAATATTATCAATTGAATTTGTAAGTCCTGAACTTCCAATAATTAGAGGGCTTTTTATGTTTATGCCCAAATAGGTTGTAGATAGGTTCGCCATTTTTTCACTGTTTTTGATTAAATTCAGTAAACAAAAATACGGATTCATTTTTAATTTCCTAGTTGTGAAAAATACGAATATCCACTTAGGATAGAATTAATTATTTGATGCTTGTAAAAGATTATTTCAATAATAAGTTTGCATTGTAAATTTTACCTTTAAAAATGTTTAATTTTGCCCACTTATTTTGATAAAATAAGAAGCCATGTCAAATACTAAATTTATCTTCGTCACCGGCGGTGTAACTTCTTCTCTTGGAAAAGGAATAATATCTGCATCATTAGCAAAATTATTGCAGTCGAGAGGGTATAAAGTTACTATTCAAAAATTAGACCCTTATATCAATATCGATCCGGGGACATTAAATCCCTACGAACATGGCGAATGTTTTGTAACTGACGATGGCGCCGAAACCGATCTGGATCTTGGTCATTATGAAAGATTCTCGAACGAACCCACCTCCCAGGCAAATAATATTACTACAGGTAGAATTTATCTTTCAGTCATCGAAAAAGAAAGAAAAGGCGAATATTTAGGATCAACCGTTCAGGTAATTCCGCACATTACCGACGAAATTAAAATGAGCGTCAAACATTTGGCTCAGCGCGATAAATATGATTTTGTAATCACCGAAATTGGCGGAACCGTTGGTGATATTGAATCATTGCCCTATATCGAGGCCGTTAGACAAATGAAATGGGAAATGGGAAAAGACGTTTTGGTAATTCACTTAACTCTGGTTCCTTTTTTGGCTGCAGCCGGAGAATTGAAGACAAAACCAACTCAACATTCGGTAAAAATGATGCTCGAACAAGGAGTACAGCCAGACATTATTGTTTGTAGAACAGAACATCCTTTAAACGATATTTTGCGTGAAAAAATAGCACGTTTCTGTAATGTCGTCCAAAGCAGTGTTATTGAATCGATTGATGCGGATAGCATTTACGATGTACCTGTACTGATGCGCCAGGAAAAGCTGGACACTGAAGTTTTGAAACTGGTTAATGTACCGGTTGAAAATGATTTGGATATTGCCGATTGGGAAGATTTTCTTTTAAAATTAAAAAACCCAAAAAAAGAGATTGAAATAGCTTTAGTCGGAAAATACGTAGAACTTAAAGATGCATATAAATCCATACTCGAATCTTTTGTGCATGCCGGTGCTTATAATCAGGCAAAAGTAAATATCAGAATGGTTCATTCGGAAAATATTGAAAAAGAAGGCGCAGCGAAATTACTAAAAGGAATCAATGGAATTTTAGTTGCTCCCGGGTTTGGCGAACGTGGAATCGAAGGAAAGATAATGGCTGTTCAATATGCGCGCGAAACAAAAATCCCTTTTCTGGGAATTTGTTTAGGAATGCAATGTGCAGTTATCGAATTTTCGAGAAATGTTTTAGGATTTAAAGATGCGCATTCAACTGAATTTAAAGCAAATACTCCTTTTCCTGTTATTGATATCATGGAAAATCAGAAAAAAATCCTTGGATTAGGAGGAACAATGAGATTAGGAGCTTATGACTGTATGCTAATACAGGATTCACTTGCCTTTGAATCTTATGGAATGGAAAATATAAGCGAAAGGCATCGTCATCGTTTTGAGTTTAATAATAAATATTTAACTCAGTTTGAAGATGCAGGAATGAAAGCAACAGGAAAAAATCCGCAAGAAAATTTAGTTGAAATTGTTGAAATTAAAGATCATCCATGGTTTATGGGCGTTCAGTTTCACCCAGAATATAAAAGTACTGTTGCAAAACCTCATCCAATTTTTGTGAATTTCGTGAAAGCTGCCATTGACCAGGGTGTTAATAGAAAAAGCTAAATTCTGTTTTTTGTATATCATCTTAAATTGCAATTTAATTGACTAAAGTTTTTTTATTTCAAAGACTATATGCTGAATAATTGCTAATTTTAAGCAAAGCAATTTTATTAGAATACCGAGATTTTTATCCCCTCACCATAAGAAATTAATACCTAAACTTACAACCTTCTTTTTTATAAATTGCAATTTAGCTGAACAGTATGGGATTAAAGCCTCTTTATATTAAGTTTCTTTAGTATTGAATATTTTTTTCAGGCTTCTATCTTTTATTTTACATTTTTAAAAACTGAATAATTAATCAAAGCTAATGATTAATTTAAAGTAAAAATGATATTGCACGCTTAACAAAGTGATTTAAGGCGTTTTAATTTAGATGGCTTCTAAATTAGCTTACGCTTCCCGAAATGCACTTTTTGTTTTATATCTTTGAAAGACATTCATTTCGCGTATTCTCAAAATATCTAGTAAATTTCTCCAAATAACTACTCAAAATGAAGTGAGTTAATTAAATGCGATTCTTGATTATCATAATGAAAATTGGAATGCAAAAAAAGGAAATTTTACTGTATGGTAATGAAAATTTAAAAAATGAAATTGCTGAAGTTTTATCGGTAAGAAATTCTTGTTATTTTTTTCACTATGCAATAAACCTTGAAAATGCGCTATCTATAGCAAAAAGAAATGCATTTGACTTGATAGTTCTTGATTCGGAAAAGGCTAATCAAGATTTAAAAGAAATTATTCAAAGGCTCAAGAGCCATCCAGAAACAAAACTCTGCCCAATAATTGTAATAATCAACGAAAACAAAGCAACAGAAGTGGACACGATTTTTACTTCCGGTGCATATAGTTTTATTAGCAGACCTTTTCATAAACCAGACTTAATTTGCGCAAGGTTTCAATCCATATTTAAAATTATTGATGACGAAAAAGAGTTTGTTCGTATGAAGCAGATTGAACTTACTGAAAATACCCTAAAATTAGTAGAGGATCACAACTTTTTGAATAAAGTAAGAAAAGAACTTCTGATTTGCCTAAACAATAAATACAAAAGCAGTATAATAAATGATGTTATTCAAGATATTGATTCTAAAATAAAACAAGACAGTTGGAAAACTTTTCAGATTGCTTTTGAATCTGTACATCACGATTTTTCCAAATCCCTTTTGCACGAACATCCAAAGCTTACAAAATCTGAGGTCAAACTGGCAACTCTGATTAAGCTAGGACTAAGCACAAAAGAAATAAGTGATATTCTTTGTTATACCAAAGAAAGTTTAAAAGT
>JAZDJM010000297.1:0-3544 GCA_043804305.1 Bacteroidota bacterium | reverse complement strand
TAAACAACCTGAAACCTGAAAGAGTGGCTGCAACCAAAGAAGACAAATGGGTTGAATACAAAGTGGTTGATTCTCTCGGAACCAGGGTAAAGTTTAAAAAAGGCAATGAAGTTTTGGCTGATTTATATCTTGGAAAATTTTCATACCAACAGGCTCAAAATCAATATCAGCAATATGCTAATCAAAGAGGGGGTGGTACAAAAATGACAACATATGTTCGATTGGCAAACGAAAATAATGTATATGCTGTGAATGGATTTTTAAGCATGACGTTTAACCGCGAACCTAATTTATTCAGGGATAAAACACTTATTCAGTGTAATAGCGAAGACCTTACCGGTTTGAATTTCACTTATCCTGACAGCTCATTTACCCTGATGAAACAGGAAGAAAAATGGATGGCCGGTGGACTTATGGCAGATTCAGCTTCGACAGTGAAAGTTTTGAGGTCGTTGTGCAAACTTAAAGGAACAGATTTTATTGAAAACGGTGAAAAATACAAAACAGCCAAGCCGGTATTTTCATTAAAACTGGAAGGTAACAATATGTCACCAATTGAAGTGAAAGCTTATGAAACAAGCGACTCAACCTGCCAATTTATGGTTGAATCCTCAATCAATCCAGGGAATTATATGGATGGAGACAAAATGAAAATGTTTGAAAAATTATACATTTCAAAATCAAAGTTTTTCAAGTAATCGTTTAGTTTGATATTGTTTAGTTTGATTTCAAACCCCGGGTTAATAAGAATTACGCGGGGTTTTTCTTTTGATTTAGCCCCCCTGAAACGCGCACCCTGAGCAAAGCCGAAAGGTGCATCCTTTTGATGATTTGTTTAACTAAATAAAATTGTGAGAATAATATTTATTCCTGATTTCTAACAAATCAATTTCCCATTTCAGAAATAAATTTTATTCTCATCAGCCGAATGTCTTCTTCAGAATAATCTTGCTCTCCAAGTTCGGTTAAAGCAGCCTCAACCGATTCTGTTTCTGCTTCATCTTTGAAATATTCGTATACTTCTTCCTGTTTTTCAAGGTCGAGTACTTCGTTAATGTAATAATCAATATTTATTCTTGTGCCTGAATGGACAATGGCTTCAATTTCATTGAGCAGTTCACTCATTTCTAACTGTTTTGCTTCCGCGATATCTTCAAGTGAAATTTTCCGGTCAATACTCTGAATAATATAAACTTTCAAGCCTGATTTATTGACAACCGATTTCACCACCATGTCCTGTGGGCGCTCTATCTCATTTTCTTCAACGTAAGTTTTGATCAGCTGAATGAATTCAAGACCGTATCGTTTTGCCTTTCCAGCTCCAACACCCGTTATTTTTTGCAGTTCATCCATATTTATTGGATATTGGATGGCCATGTCTTCCAGTGATGGATCCTGAAAAATAACAAATGGAGGCAGGTTGTTTTTTTTGGCGATTTTTTTCCTTAGGTCTTTTAACATTGCAAAAAGCGTGGGATCAACTGACCCTGAACCAATGCCGCGCGCCTGCGCTTTTTCATCATCAGTCTCCTCAAAACTCTGGTCTTTTGTGAGTTCCAAAGAATGAGGCTTATCGAGAAATTCTTCTCCCTTTGGTGTTAATTTTAATAACCCGTAATTTTCTATCTCTTTCATAATAAATCTCGAAATCAACGCCTGCCTTATAACAGCAAGCCAAAATTTTTCATCTTTTTCACTTCCTACACCAAAAATTTCAAGCTGGTGATGTTTATACGATTTAATTGCAGAATTGGATACACCTGACAAAACTTTGGCAATATGATCGGCTTTAAATTTACCTTTAACTTCGCTAATTACGGTTAAAAGTTGCAAAATATATTCTTTGCCTTCGAATCTTTCTTTTGGGTAAAGGCAATTGTCACAGCTACCGCAATCTTCCTCAAGCACTTCGCCAAAATAATTTAATAATTGTTTCACTCTGCAAACCGAAGATTCAGCATAAGAAACAACTTCAAAAAGCAATTGTTTTCCAATTTCCTGTTCCGCCAGTGGTTTTCCTTGCATGAATTTTTCAAGTTTCTGGATATCATCATAGCTGTAAAATGTTATACAGTTTCCTTCGCCTCCGTCACGGCCGGCTCTCCCGGTTTCCTGGTAATACCCTTCAAGGCTCTTGGGAATATCATAATGAATGACATATCGTACATCCGGTTTATCTATTCCCATTCCAAATGCAATAGTAGCAACAATAACATCCACGTCTTCCATCAAAAATTTATCCTGGTTTTGTGTCCTCGTGGATGAATCCATGCCGGCGTGATAGGGTAAAGCTTTTATTTCATTTACCTGCAAAGTTTCAGCCAGTTCTTCAACTTTTTTTCTGCTCAGACAGTAAATTATACCGGATTTGCCTTCATTCTTTTTGATAAATTTGATGATCTCTTTTGAAACATCCACCTTCTGCCTGATTTCATAATAAAGGTTTGGTCTCCTGAAAGAGGATATAAACACATTTGCCTCTAACATTGAAAGGTTTTTCTGAATATCATGTTGAACTTTTGGGGTGGCTGTAGCGGTAAGGGCGATAATAGGTGCCCGGCCAATTTCATTTATAATCGGCCGAATTCGTCTGTACTCAGGCCTGAAATCATGCCCCCATTCCGAAATGCAATGAGCTTCATCAATGGCATAAAACGAAATAGTAACATTGCGTAAAAATTCAATGTTTTCTAATTTGGTCAGAGATTCAGGCGCTACATATAATAATTTTGTATGCTGGCTAAGTACATCATTTTTCACCTTTTGAATTTCAGGTTTTGTTAAGGATGAATTTAAAAAATGTGCAACACCATCTTCAGCGCTGAAGCTACGCATAGAATCGACCTGGTTTTTCATTAGCGCTATAAGTGGCGAAATAACAATGGCAGTGCCTTCAAGTAAAATAGCAGGCAACTGATAGCAAAGTGATTTTCCTCCACCTGTAGGCATTAGCACAAAAGTGTCATTGCCTGCCATAACATTATTGATGATTTCTTCCTGGTTTCCTTTAAAAGTAGCAAAACCAAAATATTTTAGCAAGTATTCCTTAAGTGCTGTATCCTTTGTAGTTTTCATTATTGGGATTTTTCAAAAAAAGACGCAAAAAAAATCAAATTTTTAAATATTGATACGATTTTAGCATTAAAATTTTATATTAACTAAGATAATCAAAGATGCCAGAAATAACAATGATTTACATCAAAAAAAAAAGAATACATTTGTAGCTAAATTATTGAATAATTATTGACACTATATTATAATTGAACAGTTTTGAAAAGTTCGGAAGAAATAAAAAAAATTGCTATCAGAACTTTTGATGAAGAATCAAATGCAATAAATAACCTGAAAAATTTTATTACTGATGATTTTGTTGAGACTGTCAATCTTATATATCACAGTAAAGGCAGGGTTATAATAACAGGGATTGGGAAAAGTGCGATTATTGCTGGTAAAATTGTTGCAAGTTTGAATTCTACTGGTACACCGGCAATTTTTATGCATGCAGCAGATGCCATTCATGGCGATCTGGGAATTATTCTTGAAG
>JAZDJM010000296.1:0-2354 GCA_043804305.1 Bacteroidota bacterium | reverse complement strand
TCTTTTGGTGGTTTCTATTCCATCAGATTCCGGCATCACCAGATCCATGAGGACAAGATCAGGCAAACAATTATCCAGCAAATCAAAAGCCTGGTTGCCATTTTCGGCTTCTGCAATAATTTCATGCTGGTTATTTTTTTCTAATTGAAACTTTAAGGCTTTTCTGAAGAGAGGGTTGTCGTCAACAATCATTATTTTCATTTTTGGGCTGATTTAAATTTTCTATACAAAAATACAGTCTGTGCAGGCGTGATTTTAGAGATGCATTACCTGAAATAAAAGAAAGATTACGCAGGTAATTTTACGCGGGTGGAATTACTTTTATGGTGAAAAATCAGCTTAGATGTTGGTAATGGATAATAGCTGTATCGTTTAATTGATTTATTTGTTCGTTATTATTCGTTCATCGACACCAGGCAGGACGGAAAAATTATAATTTTGCGAATTTTACGGCTCTGAGAGAAAAATATAGTTAGTGCATGATTTACTTTAGTGCCTGTTAGCAAAAGGGATATTTCGGCTCCGCTCAATATCCGGCCCGTGTACTAACAAGGCAGCAAAAAATATACAGATAAAACCAATAAAAAACTGAAAGGGAATGTAATAGCCCCTTGCTGGCACACGAGTTACTCGAATGTCATTACAAATAAATCAGAACGCGAATTGTGTTAATGGTGTTAATCAGGAATCAAAAATCAACAAAAATTATTTTTAGAATTACTTTGATAATAATCTGGAACTGTCAAATATCAATCAACTTATTTTTTATTGCCAGAATAATAAGGCTGCTGGTGTTTTTGGCTCCCATTTTTTCCATTACCCGGGCTTTGTGGCCTTCAACAGTGCGTGCAGAAATAAAAAGTTTATCTCCAATTTCCTTGCTCGAAAATCCATTACATATTAAATGAAGCACTTCTGTTTCCCTGGGTGTGAAAGCGTCAAATATTGACAATTTTTGAGTGTTTTCTTTTTTACCGGTTCCCAAATTCATGATAATATTTTTCATCAATTCGGCCGAAAAATAATCCTGTCCGTTCATCACACTCACAATGGCTTCTTCAAGTTCTTCAGAACCGGCTTTTTTAAGCACGAAACCGTTTGCCCCGGCCTGTATCATTTTATAATAGTACACCTCGTCGCCATTCATTGAAAGTGCAATGATTTTTATTCCAGGAAACTGTTCATGGATAATGCTGGTAGCTTCTATTCCGTCCATTTCAGGCATGTTAATATCCATCAGAACAACATCGGGTGTCATTGTTTCCAGCATGTTGATGAGTTGCCTGCCATTATCTGCCTCTCCGATAATTTCTATGGTTTTTGTCCGCGATAGCAAAAATCGCAGGCCTTCACGAAACATCTTGTGGTCGTCAACTAAAATTATTTTGTATTTTGAATTCATAAATTAATGTCATTTGGTTAGTGAATTCCATTTGGTTTTTAGATTCCTGCCTGCGCAGGAATGACAGCATTTCATTATAATGTCATTCCGCACTTGATGCGGAATCCCGAAGGGCTCGACGAAGTCAATCTTCTTTGTTAAACGACATTGATTCATAAATAAATATGATATTTCAAATTTGTATGACTGGAATAAAATTACAAATAAAGTTACAAATCAATCTGAATGAAAAGGTTTATTCCTTTGTTTTCTTTGCTTTCCATGCTTACTTTTCCGTTTAATGACCTAATCCGGCTGAAAATATTCGATAAACCCATACCTGTACTTTCCTGCATGGTTTTTTCAATATTAAAACCTTTTCCATTGTCATGGTATTGTAAGTATAATGTGCCGTTATTTTTCAGAATATCAATGTTGATTTCAGTTGCACCCGAATGTTTTAATGTATTGTGAATTAGTTCTATGGAAACACGGTATAAGGTAGTTTCAATGTGTTCGTCGAACCTGTCAGGAAAATTCGACTGAATGTTGAATTTAACTTTGCTGCCAAGGTTTATTTTCTTATAAAATGATTCAAGCGCTATTTTCAAGCCGAAATTTGTTAATACATGTGGGCTGATATTTCCTGATATTTCCTGGGCGCTTACAATTGCTTCATTAATGGATTCATCGAGTTTCTCGAAAATATATTTTTTCTCTTCTTCGGTTTCTACATTTTGTATGGCTTTGGCATAAATTTTAGAGGCTGAAAGCAGTGGCCCGATCCCGTCGTGAAGTTCTTTTGCAAGGCGGCCTCTTTCTTTTTCTTCGGTTTGAATAATGGTCTGAAGAATTTTTTGTTCTATTTGTTTTCTTTCGGTTGTATCACGAACAATGGTTAAGATTGCTTTAGAATCTTCATAATCAATAATCCGGCTGTTGACTTCAATTTGTTTTAAAATACCTTTTGAAT
>JAZDJM010000295.1:0-2576 GCA_043804305.1 Bacteroidota bacterium | reverse complement strand
CGAAATCGTTTTTTTCCAGTTTTGCAAGGCCCTGTTCATAAATAGCTTTTTGAGGAAGGTAAGAACTAAAATAAACTTCACGAATATTAATTTTTTCGGAGGTCAGATTTTCAATACTAAAAAAGAAACTCAAGTAATCGGTAAATTCACTTTTTGAGAATGCAATAACTAGCTTTTCTATCTTGCCTTTATCGTTAAAAAGGTTTTTAGGTGCAGCCGATTGATTCACTTTCTTTTCTCCTTGTGCAAGGCTAATCTTAGAAAGGTATTCCGTAACATCATCTTCCTTAATTATCTCTTTTGCATTTTCTCCGCTTGGGCTCAATAAGAAATAGATATCCGCTGAATTAATGTATTCGGCTGGTTGAACAACTGGGTTTCCGGTGGCATTCGCAAATTCTATGGTAACAGAAAAACTCGATTTTCCCTTAACTTTATAAACAAGTTCGGTAGTTTGTCCTAAACTTAGGGTACTAATGCTTAAGCTAAAAAATAAAATAAGCGTAAATAAATATAAAATTCCATTTTTCATACTATAATAATTTGATTTTTAATAGTAGTATGGAACTCACATATTGCTGAAAATTAGTATCATTCTCTTGGGTGTTGTGAAGCAATATGTTCGTTTCATAACAATTCATTTTACATAGATAACTATGCATAAATGTACAAAAGATTTTTATGGAGAAATACTTTCCAAATTATTTTAACAAATAGCTGCCCGCTTTTAAACAAGTATCCTGTTGTTATAAAATTTAAAAAGTAATAACAGTATGATTTTGAGCTAAAATAGCATTACCGGCAATGAACACTAAAGTTTATTTTTTAAACCTGTCCCAGATTTATCGCTTCCACCGCTTTTATTTCCGGCAAAGCTTTTTTTACTGCTTCTTCAACGCCATTTTTTAATGTCATTGTGCTGTAAGGGCATGAACCACAAGCGCCTAATAGCTCAACGTTTACCGTATTGTCTTCCGTGATATTTACAAATCGGATATCACCACCGTCGTTTTGCAAATAAGGTCTTATTTGTTCGATAATTCCTTCAACTTTTTGTTGTAATTCTATATTGTCGGCCATATTTCAAGATTTAATTATTTATTTATGTTGCACAGTTTGCATTCGGGTCGATTTGCACAATTCTCGTTGGACTTAATTCTGCATTTCTTTTATTTACATTATTTATCACTTTTTCTGCAAGTTGTATAAAGGCTTTGGATGAATTTGAAGATTCGGTCAAGGTTATCGGCTTGCCATTATCTCCAGATTCGGCAATGGCTTCAATGATTGGAAGGCTTCCCAGCAATTCGCAATTTAACTCATTGGCTACTATTTGCCCGCCGCCTTTTCCAAAAATGTGATATTTCTTTTCCGGACTATCTTCTGGTGTAAAATACGACATATTTTCGATAACTCCTAACAAAGGCACTTTAATGCTTTCATTCTTAAACATATCTGCTGCTTTACGCACATCTGCCAATGCTACATTTTGAGGTGTTGTCACTATAATTGCACCAGTAACCGGTACACTTTGCACCAAAGTAAGATGAATATCGCCGGTTCCCGGAGGCAAATCCAAAACCATAAAATCAAGCTCTCCCCATATAGCATCGTTAAATAACTGTCCTAATGCATTCGAAGCCATTGAACCACGCCACATTAAAGCTTTATTTTCTTCAATAAAAAAGCCAATCGAAAGCATTTTTATTCCGAACTTTTCGATGGGTAACATTTTTGTTTTGCCGTTTTCTTCAGTTGCTCCGGGACGTTCGCCTTTTAAACCAAACATTATTGGCAGTGAAGGGCCATAAATATCCGCATCAAGCAATCCTACTTTTGCACCCAATTTTGAAAGTGCAACCGCTAAATTAGCCGCAACTGTAGATTTTCCAACACCGCCTTTTCCCGATGCCACGGCAATAATATTTTTAACCTTTCCCAACGATCCTCTGCCGGCTTCCTGCTCGCTGAGTGTATCTATTTCAATTTCAGCATCTGAGCCCAAATCTGCCTTTAAAGTTCTGAGTGCTGCATCCTTTACAATATGCGCATTTTTATCATTAGCTTGCGGATAAACCAAAGCCAAACTGATTTTATTTCCATCTATTTTTAAGCGCTCTACCATTCCCAAATCCACCACATTTGATCCTTTTGGAAAATAAAGCACCTTCTTCAACGACTCAATTAGCTGTTCTTTTGTAAAACTCATTTTTTGTTTTTTTTGATTTGCAAAGTTATGAATATTTTTAGCGTGGACTAAAGTGTGCGTAATTTAGAAAGAGAAACATAAAACAAGTTTAACTAACAGTAATAAAGACGATTATACTTTAAACTAATTCTAAATAGACAATATTTTGGGATGAAAAATACCAATTAATTGGGATAATAATCAAGCTAATTTTTAAATACATTTAGAATTGCCTTAAAATCTCCCGGCTAAATTCTGTTTTTTTATCGCTAAAACCTTTGTAATGTTTTACCCGAATCAATGCATCTTCCAATTGGAAATCCTTTTGTGTAACCGAATAGCAAATTTGAATATCCATCTGTTTTTTTGCAAGATATTCCTGCTCAGT
>JAZDJM010000294.1:0-4582 GCA_043804305.1 Bacteroidota bacterium | reverse complement strand
TCTAAAAGGAGCCAATAATTATGGCGCTTCCTTTGAATCTGATTTATATGATTACAGTTTAAACGGAACAGTAAATTTTAATCAATTAAGTGGCATTTTCGAAGATTCAAAATTTAATTTAAGCGCTCATGTTGGAATCGGACAGGTTCATTATAAAACAAAAATAATAGATGAAAATGGAACCAGCTGGTATGGTTATGATAATAGTCCTGAAGAGTTTCGTGGTAGCGGAATAAAAGGAAGGCTAATAGAACTGATTATTCCGTTTGGAGTGGAGATGGATTATAAATTATCTGATAAACTTTTTATAAATGCCGATTTTACATTAAAAATCGTTAACAGCGACTTGCTAGATGGAAGAGCAGCGGGCGCAAAAAATGATTGGTATAATTTCAGTTCGTTAGGTCTTAGATACAATTTTGGAAAAACAAAAAAAGAAATTCCTCAACCAAAAATTGAGAAACCTGCTCAAGAAGTTGTTGAACCGGTAAAGGTTGTAGAACAACCAAAAGAAGAACAAGTTGTAGTGGAGAGATATGTTGAACCTAAACCTGTATATGTAGCACCTAAACCTATTGAAACCAAACCAAGCCAGGAATTCAGGGTTCAAATCAGGGCAAGTTTCCGACAACCATTAAAAATCAGCGATTTAAGTACAAAATATCGACTTAATCAATCAGACATTGTTTTTGGCGGTGTTTATAAAAATTATTATATCTATACTTTTGGCTCATACAATACTTATGAAGAAGCTAAACGCAGATGCGACAGCCTAAAAAGCAACAATGGTATTTTTGATGCGTTTATTGTTCGTTTTGAAAATGGAAAAAGAGTCTGGCCATAAATATCCTTAAAATAAAAAAAGGCTTTTGAATTTTTTCAGAAGCCTTTTTTATGGAGTTTATTTTATTTAGCATGTAATCCGCATTCTTTTGTCTCTGGATTTTCCCACCACCAACGTCCGGCTCGAAGATCTTCGCCGGGTGTAATAGCTCTTGTACAAGGCTGACAACCAACACTTGGGAATCCTTGATCGTGTAATCGGTTATAGGGCACTCGCTTAGCTTTGATATAATCCCAAACCTGATTTTCTGTCCATCCAACAATTGGATTTACTTTAATCAATCCATTGGCTTCATCAAACTCCACCGTCTGAATATTTGTACGTGTGATACTTTGTTCCCTTCTTAAACCACAAATCCAAACTTCCAATCCTGCAAAGGCTCTTTTAAGAGGCTCAATTTTGCGGATATGGCAACATGTTTTTCTGTTTTCAATGCTGTCAAAAAACAAATTAATACCTTTTTGGTTTACCATGTTTTCAACCTGAGCTGTATTCGGAAAATAAACCTCCAACTTCATTTGATATCGTTTTGAAGTCCGATCGATTAAATCATAAGTTTCCGGAAAAAGTCGACCTGTATCTAAAGTAAAAATTCTTGAATTTTTATCAATTTTAGAAATCATATCAGTAATTACCTGGTCTTCTGCACCTAAACTGCTTGCAAATGCAATCTTATCAGCATATTTTTCGATAAAAAACTGAATGATTTCTTCCGGGCTTTTATTTTCAATACTTTTTTGAAGTTCTTCAATTTTGTTCATGTTCTGAATTATTTAAGGGTACAAATATAAAAAAACTACAATGGCTGGATTTATCATAATGCAAATTCTTAAGCCTGATATTTTAAGCGATAAAAGTGCTTAGTTTAAAATTTTTAAATTGAATGCAATGCATGTCAATTCGTTATGAATAATAGACTGTTAACAAAAAAAAGCGATTGGATTATTACACTTATTTTAAGTTATTAAATTCGCTTGATAGATAATAAGTGTATGAATATTCATTTTATAGCCATTGGTGGAGCTGCAATGCATAATTTAGCGATTGCACTGCATTTAAAAGGAAACAATATTTCAGGATCAGACGATGAAATTTTTGAACCTTCGAAATCACGTTTAGAAAAATACGGATTATTGCCAAAATCATTAGGTTGGAATGTTGAAAATATTAATGATCAGCTTGATGCCGTAATTTTAGGAATGCACGCCAGAGCTGATAATCCTGAACTCTTACGGGCAAATGAATTAGAGTTATCCATATTTTCTTATCCCGAGTTTTTATTTGATCAGTCTAAAGAAAAAATCAGGGTGGTTATTGGAGGAAGTCATGGTAAAACTACAATAACCGCAATGGTATTGCATGTTTTACAACAAACAGGCTACTCACCTGACTATATGGTTGGCTCAAAACTCGATGGATTTGAAGTAATGGTTAAATTATCGGATGAGAGTAAAATTATTATCCTGGAGGGTGATGAGTATTTAAGTTCCCCTATCGATAGAAGACCGAAATTTCATCTATATAAACCTCATATTGCACTACTTAGCGGAATTGCCTGGGATCACATCAATGTATTTCCAACTTTTGAAAATTATATTGAACAATTTGACATTTTTATTGATAAAATAGAAAAAAATGGAACTTTAGTTTACAATATTAATGATAAAAATGTATGTAATCTTGCTGAAAAAAGGAGAATCGATATAAAAGGAATTGGTTATAAGGAAATTGATTCAATGGTAAAAAACGGACTAACCGAAATTATTTTCCAAGGAAAAAGGTATCCGTTAAAAGTTTTTGGGAAGCATAATTTACAAAACATCAATGGTGCAAGGTTTATTTGTCAGGAATTGGGCGTATCTTCAACTGACTTTTTCAATGCTATAACTTCATTCAATGGCACATCTAACCGTTTGGAAAAAATAGGGGAGAGTGAAAACACAACTATTTTTAAGGATTTTGCACATTCTCCTTCAAAACTCAAAGCTACAACGGATGCTGTTAAAGTACAATATAGCGATAGTAAATTATTGGCATGCATGGAGTTACATACTTTTAGTAGTTTGAATAAGGCATTTCTGTTACAGTATGCTTCTGCATTGGATAATGCTGACATTCCGGTTGTTTATTATAATCCGGCCACTTTAAAGCATAAAAAATTACCTGTAATTTCAAAAAGAGAGGTAAAACAGGCATTTTTAAATAAGAAACTAAAAGTATTTACTGAAACAGAAAATCTGCAGGAATTTTTATTAAAACAAAACTGGAAAAAAATGAACTTATTATTGATGAGTTCTGGAAATTTTGGTGGGATGGATTTTCAGGAATTAACAAATAAAATTTTATGCTTATAATTAAAAAAGCCGCAGTTCAAATAGAATTGCGACTTTTCAATATCATTTATAAATTAACTGTTCATCGAAATCAAAAATTCTTCATTCGATTCAGTAAAACGCAATTTATCTTTAATAAATTCCATGGCCTCAATCGGATTCATATCTGCGAGGTGATTGCGTAAAATCCATATTCTTTGCAAAGTGTCTTTATCCAGAAGAAGGTCATCACGGCGTGTGCTAGATGATACAATATCAATGGCAGGGAAAATCCGCTTATTTGATAATTTTCTATCGAGCTGCAATTCCATATTACCCGTACCTTTAAATTCTTCAAATATAACTTCATCCATTTTTGAACCGGTTTCTGTAAGCGCTGTTGCAATAATGGTTAACGAACCGCCATTTTCAATTTGTCGCGCTGCACCAAAAAAGCGTTTTGGCTTTTGAAGCGCATTGGCTTCTACACCACCCGAAAGAACTTTACCTGAAGCCGGACTTACAGTATTATAGGCCCTTGCTAAACGTGTAATCGAATCCAATAAAATAACTACATCATGACCGCATTCTACCATACGCTTGGCTTTTTCAAGAACAATATTGGCAATTTTTACATGTCTATCGGCAGGCTCGTCAAAGGTGGAAGCAATTACTTCTGCGTTTACGCTTCTTTGCATATCAGTAACCTCTTCAGGCCGCTCATCAATAAGCAATATCATAAGATAAACCTCCGGATGGTTTGCTGCAATCGCATTAGCTACGTCTTTTAATAAAACAGTTTTCCCTGTTTTTGGTTGTGCAACAATTAATCCGCGTTGACCTTTTCCAATTGGAGCAAATAAATCAATCATTCGGGTAGATATATTCTCCAGTTTATGACCGGTAAGCTTAAACTTTTTATCAGGAAATAGTGGAGTTAAATAATCAAAAGGGATTCTATCGCGTGCATCCTCAGGTAGCTTTCCATTGATATGCAATACCTTAATTAAAGGAAAATATTTTTCGCCTTCCTTTGGAGGACGAATAGTTCCTTCAATTGTATCGCCGGTCTTCAATCCAAAAAGTTTAATTTGCGATTGCGAAACATAAATATCGTCGGGCGAATTCAGATAATAATAATCTGAAGATCTTAAGAAACCATATCCATCAGGCATAATTTCAAGAACGCCTTCGCTGGTAATAATTCCATCAATCTCATGAGAAAATTTCGGTTTATCATTTTGGGGTTTCTGAACAGGTTTATTTGGCTCCGGAATTTCATCTTTTTCCTTTGAAACATTAATAGCTTCCTGAATTTCAATGGTTTTATCGGTTTGGGGCTCAATTATTTCTTCAACAACTTCATCTATTTCTAAATCGTCAAATGGAGTTAATTCGGTATTTACGATTTGCTCCCTTATCCGCA
>JAZDJM010000293.1:0-8399 GCA_043804305.1 Bacteroidota bacterium | reverse complement strand
ATTTAATGGATACCAATACTGAAATTTTAAGGTTAAGTGGTGGCATAATATCTGTTTACGAATAATCTTTGTAAATTTAGGGCATGAAAAAGAATATGTACATTACCATTACGCTGTTTTTTATTGCGCATATATCCCTTTTTGCGCAAACTGATAACAGAAATACTGAACAGGAGACCCGGAATATCAATCGCGTTCTCGACAGCTGGCATGAACGTGCTGCAGTTGCCGACACCACTTATTTTGATCTTTTTGCTCAAAATGCCATGTATTTAGGCACCGATCCAAAAGAAATTTGGACAGTAAAAGAGTTTAAATCGCTCTATATGAGTTATTTTAAACGCGGAATGGCCTGGAATTTTAAAAAGAAAAACAGAAATGTTTATCTGGGTAATGTTGGCAATTATGCATGGGTTGACGAAACGCTGGATACTTGGATGGGTTTATGCAGAGGCACAGCCGTAATGGAAAAAAACAGTTTGGGAGAATGGAGAATAAAGCATTACAGCCTCACTGTTTTGGTGCCAAATGATAATATAAAAGACTATGTTTTTCTACTTAACCGCAAAAAATAGTCCATTTTAAAAGTATTTTCTCACAGATTTAATAGTTTTCTTTTTTATTTAAAATTATCGCCTAAATACTGTTAAACACATTAAATGAAACGAACATGCCTAAAAGAATTTTCAGACGCACAGGGCAATGATTATAAGGCATGTGAGTTCCATCTGACAATTTTAAAGCAAATTATTAACGGATGAAAAAAAAATTTCTTGCTATTTTCGGACTAATTGGTCTGTCGCTTATCCTTATCAGCTGGGGAAGCACGGGTCATAACAAAATCAGTTTATCTTCCGGTCTTTCATTTAATCTCGAAATGGCACAACTTAACAGTTGGATAAGTTTTTTGGCTGCGCACGCTTCTGATGCGGATTACAGAAAGTCATCCGATCCAAACGAAGGCCCAAAACATTATATCGATCTGGATAATTACAGCATGTTTAATACAAAAGGCAGAATTCCACAGACACTGGACTCGGTAATATCTTTGTATGGAACTACTTTTGTAAACTCAAACGGAATCCTGCCATGGGCCACACTGGCATCCTACGATTCATTGGTAAATTGCTTTAAGCGGCGCAATTTCGATAAAGCCGTAATTTTTGCTGCTGATCTTGGCCATTATGTAGCAGATGGACATATGCCGCTTCATATTACCCGAAATTACGATGGACAATATTCAGGAAATAGCGGAATTCATTCGCGTTATGAATCTACTATGATAAATGCATACATTTCTCAAATAAGTTATCAGGGAGCAGAAACTACAGAAATTCCGGATGTAAGGCAATTTGTTTTTAATTATCTATATACAAATTATGCTTATGTAGCCACTGTATTGGAGGCCGATAATTATGCGCGGACACTTGCCGGAAACACCTATTCATCTACTTATACTTTGGCTTTGTGGAATCAAACAAAGAGTTTCACTATCCCGCTTTTTAGCAATGCCTCAAATGCACTTTCAAAACTTATTTACACCGCATGGGTGCAAGCAGGAAAACCATCGACAGTAATTAGTGAAGTTTCTGAACTTGATACAAATAGTGATTTCGGAATAAAGCAAATATCACCAAATCCAATACATGCTTCATCGAAGATAGCATTTACAATTACAGCTATGAGTGAGGTTAAGCTGCTTGTTCTGTCTTCTTCGGGACAAACAATCAAGACCTTGGTTAACACTCAAATGATGCCCGGGAATTATTCTCATGAATTGAATCCGCATAATCTTCCATCAGGAGTTTATTTTATTATGCTGAAATCTGATCAATTAGTGGATGTAAAGCAGGTAGTAATTACAAATTAGAGCCTAAGATCTGTTTGAAGCCAGATTGGTAAGTAAAACAAAGTCAGAAACATTTAACTGTTCAGCCCTTTTGTTTAATAGATCTTTATATTCTTCAGGCCAATCTTTGGCACCAATGCTTTTTAATGCATTTCCAACGGTTTTTCTTCTCTGATTAAAAGCAGTTTTAACTACGGTTTTAAAAAGAAATTCGTCACATTCCAGTTTATCAATTGAATTTCTAAGTAATCGGATTACGCCTGATTTTACCTTTGGTGGAGGATTAAATACCTCTTCATTGACCGTAAATAAATAATCAATATCGTAATAGGCCTGCAACAAAACGCTCAGAATTCCATAGGTTTTGCTGCCGGGTTTTGCAGCTATGCGTTCAGCAACCTCTTTCTGAAACATGCCAATAACCTGCTCAACCTGATTGCGGTTTTCGTAAACGCTGAATAAAATCTGATTGGAAATATTGTAGGGAAAATTACCGATTATCGAAAAAGATGATGGAAAAATTTTATCCAATTCCAATCGTAAAAAGTCGCCGATAATAATATTATTTTCTATGGCCTTAAAATGCTTTTTTAAATAATCAACCGATTCAGTATCAATCTCAATTATTTTGAAATCGGAATAATTTTTCTCGAGTATAAACTGAGTAAGAACGCCGGTTCCGGCACCTATTTCAAGTAAAGATTCCGTTTGAGGGCTTAAAGCATCAACGATTAATTTCGCAATCCCAAAATCTTTTAAAAAATGTTGTCCGAGGTGTTTTTTTGGTTTTACGAAATCTGCCATTTCCTTTTTAATTAATCAATTCGAAGCCTGTATAGCCTTGAAGTGCTTTCGGAATCTTGATTCCTTCTGGTGTTTGATTGTTTTCGAGCAAAGCAGCCACAATTCTTGGCAAGGCAAGGGCACTTCCGTTTAAAGTGTGGGCCAGCTGATTTTTGCCGGTTTCGTCCTTATACCTAAGTTTCATTCGGTTTGCCTGATAATTTTCGAAATTGGATACAGAACTTACTTCCAGCCAACGTTTTTGCGCTGCTGAATACACCTCAAAATCATAGGTTAGGGCAGATGTAAAACTCATATCGCCTCCACACAATCGCAATACCCGATAAGGTAATTCGAGTTTTTGCAATAAGGAAGCCACGTAATTTCTCATTTCTTCCAGTGTTTCATACGATTTATCAGGATGCTGTATCTGAACAATCTCCACTTTTTCGAATTGATGAAGTCGGTTCAATCCTCGTACATCTTTTCCGTAAGAGCCGGCCTCACGGCGAAAGCAGGAAGAATAGGCCACGTTTTTCTTGGGCAATTCGTTGGCTTTTAAAATAATATCGCGGTAAATATTGGTTACAGGAACTTCAGCAGTTGGAATCAAATACAGATTATCCACACCAACATGATACATTTGTCCTTCTTTATCAGGCAATTGTCCGGTTCCATAGGCTGAATCTTCATTAACCATTAATGGGGGCAGCACTTCGTGATAACCGGCAGCAATGGCCTGATCCAGAAAAAAATTAATTAAAGAACGTTGTAGCTTTGCACCTTTGCCTTTGTAAACCGGAAATCCTGCGCCTGTAAGTTTTACGCCTAATTCAAAATCAATTAAATCATATTTAGACGTAATATCCCAATGAGGCAAAGCATCCGTATTCAAATGCGGAATTGCGCCATAACTATCGATAATTTCATTGTCTTCGGCAGTTTTGCCTGCTTTAACCAAAGGACTCGGTAGGTTTGGCAACTGCAATAATTTATCGTTGAGTATTTTTTCTGATTCGCTTAAAATCTCACCGAGTACTTTTGATTGCTCTTTCAAATCAATCGTTTTTACCTTTAATTTTTCGGCTTCAATGGCATTTCCGGCTTTAATAAATTGGCCTATATCTTTGGCTGTCAATTTGCTCTCGGCAAGAATATCGTCTAGTTTTTTTTGAGTTTCCCTTCTTTTGGTATCCAGCGAAATTATTTCTCGGATCAAATCGACGGCATTAAAATTTTTTATTTTCAGGCGATCAATCACCTCCTGGCTTTGATCTTTAATCAATTGAATGGTAAGCATATTCGAATTTTTTGCAAAAATACACCGATTCTGCAGAATGATAAAGAAAAGAAAGAATTATTATTGGATTAATTAGGATTGCCGTAAATTAAATTCTTTTGTAAGCAAGTCTTTCTTTGTGGCTCTTTGCCAATTCTCAGTGGCAATTGTGGAATGGCTAAAACACGAAATTGCTAATAGAATAAAGGAAAAAGCATTATGCACATTAACTAATGAAATGGCCAATCTCAGTCTTATATCAAATAAAAAAACCCCAACCGAAACGGAAGGAGTTTTATCTTTTTAAGAAAAGCAAACAATTAATTTGCTTTTTCTTCTTGAGTAGTTATTGGCGATATAGAAACATAGGATTTTTGATTTCTTTTTTTCTTGAATTCAACTATCCCGTCTGTTAAAGCAAACAGCGTATGGTCTTTACCCATGCCAACATTTTCGTCGGCACTGTGAACAGTACCTCTCTGACGAACGATAATATTTCCGGCTTTCGCAAATTGACCGCCATATATTTTAACGCCCAGACGTTTACTATGTGATTCTCTACCGTTTTTAGAACTACCTGCACCTTTTTTGTGAGCCATTTTTTAAAATTTTTTAGTTTTTAAATAATCAACCGCCTATTAAAGCGCGATGTTTTCGATTAGGATTTGAGAAAAATCCTGACGGTGTCCTCTGGACTTTTTATAACCTTTTCTTCGTTTCTTTTTGAAAACGAGTACTTTATCACCTCGCATATGCTCGATGACTTTAGCGGAGACTTTTGCGCCTTCTACAGTAGGGGCTCCGATATTAACAGTTCCTTCGTTGTCGATCAATAACACCTTGTTAAACTCTAATGAAGCGCCTTCTTCACTATCCAAACGGTGCACAAAAATCTTTTGATCTTTCTCAACTTTAAACTGTTGCCCTTGAATTTCTACAATTGCATACATTTTTTAAATTCTTAAGTTCAACTTTTTTGGGACTGCAAAAGTACTAATAATATTTTAATAGACAAGTACTTTGCCTGAATTAAGCAATTATTATTTTCGGTTTACCAGATAAACTCCGCTTAATATCAATGTTAACCACAAAAAGAAAGACAGGTTGATCGATTCATTATCCATAAAACCCCAAACCAGTGCCACTAAAGGAATAAAATAAGTTAAACTGGAAGAAAATACCGGATTCGCAATTTGGATTAATTTATTGAATAGAATTAATGCAAAGGCAGTTGCCATTAGTGCCAAAATTCCAACGTATAATAAACCTTCGAAAAAACGTTCCTCTACAAGGTAAAGTTCAGTAAAGTTTGTAAATCCGAATAAAATCAATAAAGCAGGCCAGCCAATAATAAAAAACTGAAATACTGTAATTGTAACAGGGTGAATATGACTGAGATATTTTTTTAGAATATTGATTTGTGTTCCATAAAACAGAGTGGCAAAAATTATCATTATTCCATATTGAATGTTGAATGAAAACGCATTTCCTCCGCTAACGGTAAGCAAACCATAAGTGCCAATCATTGAAATAAAAACGCCCGCATAACTCCACCATTTCGATTTCAGATTAAAAAAGCCTACACCTACCAGTAATGTAAAAAGCGGGGTCAGGGAGTTTAAAATTCCTGCTGTGCCACTATTTAAACCCGATTGTGCCATAGCAAACAAATAAGCCGGGAAAAAACTCCCGAGCAAACCTCCAATACCAAGTATAAACCAATCTTTAGGAGTTATACTTCTGAACCTTTTAAAAATGAGCGGTGATAATGCCAAAAATGTGATAATTATCCTTAGGGAACCTACCTGAATAGGATTGAAGACTTCGAGACTTTTTTTGATAAGAATAAATGAAGTTCCCCAGATTAGGACTAGTGTGAAATAGAGTACCCATTTCAGTGTATTGGTTTGCATTAGTTTGTATTTTTGGTTCGCAAATGTAATTGAATTAATTTTGTGAAATTAAAAACGCGAAAGAAGTATGGCATAATTTTGGAAGATTGTTCCCGAAGTTCGTAATTTTAATTTGAATTGTCTTGAATAAAATTGCATGAGCAAAAAAAACACCACAGCCGCATAATGTTCTGTTGGGACATAGGCTATGTGATTTCGGTTTAAGAAAATAAATAATTAATACATGAAACATCCATGGCAAAACAATTTTGACACACAGGAGGATGATTATCGTGGATGTTCCATATGACCATTAAAAAACAAATTATAGACATATGAAGATTAAAATCTTATCTCTTTTTATTTTGCTTGCTGTATTGTTTTCGGCCTGTAGTTTGGAGCGAAAACTTGCTATGAATTATCTCAAAAAAGCACATAATAAAGGTGGAATACTAATTGTACCGCCATATTCCATAGATTTTATTGTCAATAAGATACTTCCTCCGGATTCCACTAAAGCGAATGACACGCTTAATTCTATTCTTCAGCAGCAAAGCGCAGTTTTAAATCAGGTTTCAGATTCTGTTTTAATGGAAAATTATTTAAATAGTTTAATGCTAAACCTTGGTAAATTAGGTTATACAATATATCTTCCGTCTGAATTGGATTCATTTAAAATTGCCCCAAAACCTGCATATATTTTTAGATTTGCCCAAATTGAGTTGAGCGAAGAGTATTTTCATTATGTTTTTTCCGATGAAATTGATGGATTTACTTACGAAAAAGCTTTCGACTTAAACTTGATTAAACTTAGCAGTTGGTATGAGTTTGAGGCCAGAGACACGGTTTGGAATAAAGTATTTTTCTCTGAACAGGCAATAATGGATGAGCTCAGCGGTGAATTACGAACCAATTATGTAGACGGAAAGCCTGCCTTAATTTTTAAGATAGATTCGATTAAGCCACTCGAGATATACAGAATGGCTGCGGATATCGGGAAATTATATGCTGCTTATTTGAATAATTTTTTAATGAATACTTATATTGAGCAAAACTTTCCAAAAGGACAAAATCCCGCTATGAAATTTCATTATGATTTAGATGGTAAAATGATATTTCCATACATCAATGATGGATTTCAGGAGATTAGCCTGCCGAGGTAATTTTATCCTGCGAAAAATCGATTTATTTAAATTTTTAATGCACCAATTTCTTGCAATTTTTCATGATAGATTTTCATCTTGGCATCGAAATTTCGAGTGTCTGTTGAAAACGGATTAATGTCTAAAGTCTTTTCATAGTTTTCTTTGGCTTTATCAAAATCTTTTAAGGCTAGATAGGTATCACCAAGTAAAAAATACAGATTAATATCCAAATTATTCCATTTAAAACACTGCTGTGTAATTTCATCCAAGGCTTCAGGATAGTTTCCGAGATTGTATAAAGCGGTAGCTTTCATATAACGGAAGAACCAAATATCAGTGTTATAAAGTGCTGATGCCACATTTTCAAGCAATTGCGGATAATTTTTATCTCTTAAATTTAATTTCAGGAGTAATTTATGTGCAGCAATATATTGAGGATTAATTTCAAGAGCCTTTTTAAAAAACCTCTCCGCTGAATAACTTTCCCCCAATCCTTGTTTTACTTTACCGGCATAAAGCCAAACCGGCGCATATTCATAAGCATTTCGCATCAAAATTTCAAATGCTTCATCAGCACGCCCGTATTGCTCTTTTTGGATTAGGCTTATTCCTTCATTAAGCTGGCTAAGAATTGAAGCGTTAATTCCTTCTTCTTTTAACTTATACGACAATAACCAAACATCTGAGTAATCTATAAAATGCTCATCGGTACTCTTTGTTAGAATAGTATTGATATGATCTTTAAACAGTTCTTTGTCTGAATTTAAATTATTAAAGGCAAAAATGATTTCAAAATAGGGCTGTTTCTGTGTTGTATTTAATTCCCATAAGTGATCGGTAATTTCCTGTTCAAAAACCTTGCCTTGCTTAACAATATTTTTGTTTATTACTTCAACATAGAACTTAAACTCATCAGCCAGTGCCCCCGCCAGTTCCTTTTTTGTTTCCGGAAAAATTTTAAGCAAATTAATATCAATGGGTTCGAGTTTTTCCACAAACGATAAAGAGCTTTTATGAAGAAGCATTTTGCTTATTAAATTTACAAAAACACTGAATTTATAGTTTGAATAATTATTTGTTTTAAAGAAATGCATCATTTCCATTTCATAGGCAGTTGCAATTTTGTTGTACTCATTGCTTAATGTACTTACAAAAGATAAAATTTGATTTTTAGAAGCCTTAGCACTTTCGCCTTCAAGAGCAATGTAGGAATCGAAAACCTCCATATTTTTAGTGGAAGCAAGTACAAACGATTTAACGTTATTGAAAGTGCTGATCTGTTTCTCTTTTTGAAAGCTTTGAACAGTTTGATTGAACTTCGAAAACTCACTCTTAATTAATAAATCAATGGCACGCGGAATTTCTTTATCGAGAGCAAGTCTGTAAAATGAAAATGTTTGAATTTCCTTTTTTGTTTTCGCGTTTTCTAAAATTTGCATAAAGTCAGTGTA
>JAZDJM010000292.1:0-2229 GCA_043804305.1 Bacteroidota bacterium | reverse complement strand
TGAAGTAGTTGAAAAAACTAAAATGTAATTTTTTTCTTTTCACTCCTAATCCATATATTTAGAAAATGAAAAATATAAATTTTGGGAAAATGAAAAACCTTTATTCTATCACAAAAGCGTTACTATTGTGTCTTTTTCTCTTTTCATTTAACTGTATAGCTTATTCTCAATCACATTTTGTTGTTATTTCTAATATTATTCAGGCCGGTTTTGAGGATGCCAATATTTTTTGTCAGGCATACGTCAATCCGCTAGGGAAAGCCCTTGCTTCTGATCTGTCAGGTGGCTGGTACGGTTCTGCCCAGGTACATGAAGCAGGAGGTTTTGATCTGACGTATAATTTTCACTATTCTCAAACTCCTAATGTAGATGGTAGCTTTGATTTATCAAATATTGGACTCATAGCAATCCGGCCTGTTGGTGTCACTCTGGCTCCAACCATAACAAATGGAAATGATGTAACAACCACGAATGTTTTCTATACAAACCCAAATGGAGGTGCGGACATCAAACTTTTTGATGAGGATATTACTATCAGTGGAATCGATCGCTCATTTGGCTCTCCTTTGCCAACATTTGATATCGGATTTGGTATTCCTTTTCATACGGAAATTAGAGCAAGAATAATTCCCAGGTCAGATTTCAAGGATTATGGTTTGTTAAATCTTTGGGGACTTGGAATTAAGCATGAGTTTTCTAAATGGATTCCTTTCTTGGAAGAATATAAAATTAATGCCTCCCTTTTGTTTGCTTATTCAAAGTTAAAAATGGATGCTGGTTTAGACTATGAACCAAATGCTGGTTTTATTGAAACATCGATTACTTTACCAGAAAATCAGCAATTTTCTTTGGACGCTTCGTCTTTTGTAACAAATCTGATTATTTCTTCCAGGTTTAGCTTTATCTCACCATATATCAGTGGCGGATTCTCAAGGAATAATTACGAATACAAACTTCTTGGCACATATTATTATGCATTACCAAACAGCAATACAGGAAATTTTGAAATTCTTAACGATGATCAGCATCGTATGATTAACCCAATAACTTTTACAAGCGATTTTGGATTTAAACCACAATTTGCAATTGGTGTTAGCCTTGAATTGGTTTTTCTTAATATTCATGCACAATACACAATACAGGAATATAATATGTTTTCTGCAGGTATTGGTATTAGTGTCAGATGATATGTATATTGAGTTAATTAAATTGTCATAAGGAATCGAAGATTAATGGATATTGAATTTTATGATATAGAATATTAAATGTAAAGATTTTCAGTAATTTGGCTAATGGCAAATTGTATGAAAGAATGAATCAACGAAATCTGTGAATCTTTAGTTTTTTTTGTTGGCATAAAATTATCTTCGGCAACAAATCAAATTGCAAATAACCAGATTTATGAATACTAAAGCAATAGTTAATTTACCATAAACTTTAACAATTTAACACTGCATAGAAATGAAAATTATTTTCATGGGTACTCCCGAATTTGCTGTTCCAACGCTAGATTTACTGATTGAAAATAACTATAAAATTGCTGCTGTTGTTACTGCCCCTGACAGGCCAGCAGGACGTGGCAGAAAATTGCAATTCTCCGACGTGAAGAAATACGCTTTTGAAAAGGAATTGAAGATTTTGCAACCGGAAAAACTCAGATCACCAGAATTCCTTGATGAAATTAGATCTATAAATCCCGACTTAGCTATTGTGGTCGCTTTTAGGATGCTTCCCGAAGAAGTATGGAAACTACCAAGAATAGGAACATTTAACCTTCATGCCTCTCTCCTGCCTCAATACCGCGGTGCTGCACCGATTAATCATGCTATTATTAATGGTGAAAAAGAAACCGGACTTACTACTTTTTTTATCGATGAGCAACTTGACACTGGTAAAATCATATTACAGGAAGTCGTTAAAATAGAAGATCAAATGACAGCAGGTGATTTGCATGATGAAATGAAGCAAATAGGTGCAAATTTGGTTTTAAAAACGGTCAGATTGATAGAAAAAGGGCATTTTAACCTGGTTGATCAGGATGAAATTGCAGAATCTTTTCAATTAAAACCTGCACCAAAAATTTATAAAGAAAACTGCTGTATTAATTGGCAACTAAATGTAAAATCAATTTATGACCTGATTAGAGGCCTGAGCCCACATCCCGGAGCATGGTCTGAAATGCATGATATATCAGGTGATTCTATGATTTTGAAAATATTCCGATGCCAT
>JAZDJM010000291.1:0-5454 GCA_043804305.1 Bacteroidota bacterium | reverse complement strand
GGTTCCATGCGTTTTGGTGAAGTAAAGTTCGAAACTATTAAAAAACATCATAAGTTCGAGGTTCAGATTTTTTTCAATGATCTTGACCCGAATACAACCCAAGTCCAACTATTTGCCAATGGAATTAATGGGGAAGCTCCGGTCGTACACAAGATGAGGCGAGGTGCAAAATTAAAAGGCACTACAAAAGGTTACAATTATAATGGATCGGTGGCTGCCACACGCCCGGCAACGGATTTTACGCCAAGGGCAATACCTTTCCACCCGAACGTTTCAGTACCACTGGAAATTTCCCGGATCTTATGGCAGCGCTGAGTGAAAAGTCAATGGATGAAATTATTGAATATCAAATATCATGAACCAGCAAAATGACGGAGGACTAAATGTGTGAATCATGTAATTCTTTTCGTTAATTGTGTAACGTTTATCAGCAATTAGAACCTAAACTTTGCTTGGTGAAAATTCATTCACTACAAAAATTAAATAAAATGAACAAAACAGAAGTAAAAGGAAACTGGAATGAGCAGAAAGGCAAGCTCAAACAGAAATTTGCCGTTTTAACGGACGATGACCTGATGTTTGCCGAAGGCAAGAAAGATGAGATGTTAGGAAAACTTCAAATCAAGCTTGGCAAATCCAAAGAAGAATTGCAAAAGATTATCGAAGCGCTTTAATCATTTGCTTTTTGTAAAAGGTACTGTTTAACGCGAAATTCGGTAAAACAGTACTTTTTATTTGGTTAAATATGACCAACTCAGGAAATTTATTGCTTCGGTTGTATAAAAGCTATCAAGTTTAATCACAGTCGATAAAATGCTGTTAACAATTAAAAATTTAAGCAATCTGTTTAAAATAACTTTCAAAGAATGGAACCACAAAGATCCATTCAGACAAAGTGCTGTTATTGCTTATTATGCTATCTTCAGCATGCCCGGATTATTGGTTCTTATCATCGCCATCACAGGATATTTTTTTGGAAAAGATGTCGTCAATGAGAGTATATCAGCCCAGATATCAAGGACTATGGGGGCCAATACCGCCACCCAAATAAAAGAAATGCTGGTAAAAGCCGGCCAATCCAAATCTACCATTGTGGGTTCGATTATTGGTGTTATTATCTTGCTTGCAGGGGCAACCGGGGTGTTTATCGAATTGCAGAAAACATTAAATACAATCTGGCAGGTTAAAGCAGTTCCTCAAAAAGGGATTATACTTTTTCTCAAAGCAAGACTCTTTTCATTTGGATTAATTTTAGCTATAGCATTTTTACTATTAATCTCGCTGGTTATTTCCACAGCTCTTGCTGCCATGAGCAATTGGATCAGAGCTGATGCATCAGGCTTAATGGTAATTATATTTAATATTCTCAATTTCATTTTTTCACTGGCAATAATATCCATTCTCTTTGCACTCATGTTTAAAATTTTACCTGATGCAAAAATAAAATGGAAACATGTTTGGTTAGGCTCTTTAGTTGCCGGGATACTATTTACTATAGGCAAAACAGCACTTGCATTCTATTTTGGTAAAGCTGAACCGGCTTCTGTTTATGGAACAGCAGGATCAATAATATTAATTCTGTTATGGGTATCGTATTCATCTATGATAATGTTTTTCGGCGCCGAGTTTACCGCTGCTTATGCCAATATGTATTCAGGCAAAGTGCCTCCTTCTGAAATTGCAAAAACGGAGCCCGACAGCAGAGCCCAAAAGGACTTAAAGACAGAAAGGAATTCCTCTGCCATCTCAATTGTGTGAATCATGTAACACTTATCTAAAAATGAATAAAAATCAACCTAAACAGGTTACTAAAAATCAAAATACAATGAAAACAATCGACAAATTTGAATTTCAGGCGCTTCCTTATTCTTATGATGCTCTCGAACCTGACATTGATAAGCTGACATTAGAAATCCATTATAGCAAGCATCATAAAGCATATTATGATAATTTCATAAATGCCATTAAAGGTACCGATATTGAATCTATGGATATAAAGGATATTTTCAGGAATATAAGCAAATATCCTATGGCAGTCAGAAACAATAGCGGCGGTTTTTTTAATCACACATTTTATTGGGCAAACATGAAAGCTCATGGAGGTGGTCTGCCAACAGGTAAATTATCAGAAGCTATTGCTAAAACATTCAGCTCCTTTGAAGAGTTCAAAAAACAATTTTCAGAAGCAGGTAAAACCAGATTTGGAAGTGGCTGGGCATGGTTATGCCTTGATGATAAAGGCATTCCGTTTATTTGTTCTACACCAAACCAGGATAATCCGTTAATGGATATAGCTGAAAAAAAGGGAATCCCTTTGCTTACTATGGATGTCTGGGAACACGCTTACTATTTGAAATATCAGAACAAAAGACCAGATTATATAGATGCATTCTGGAACGTTATAAACTGGGAAGAAGTAGCCAAAAGATATAAAAATGCTGATCTTAAACATAAAATGTAATTATCGAATGAGATGGTTTCTTTATTTAAAAAGATTTTAAAAGCGATCATATGGTTGGCCATAAGCTTATTGCTTATGTTTATTATTCTTGTCGTCCTTATCCAGATACCGGCAATTCAAAACAAGCTCACTCATTATGCCATTTCCTTTATCAGCAACAAAACCCATACAAGGGTCGACTTAAAAAAGATCAGCATCTCCTTTCCAAAATCAGTAGTTATTGATGGTCTTTTTTTGGAAGATATTAAAAAAGATACTTTATTATACGCTGGAGAGGCGAAAGTAAACATAGCATTCAGAGATCTGTTCAATCATAAGATACATATAAGTTCTTTCGCCCTGGAAGGCGTAAATCTCAATTTAAACCGCAAAGAAACAGATTCCCTATTCAACTATGATTTCCTTCTTACCGCATTCAGTGATACGACAAAACAAACAAATGTTCTACCTAAAACACCATCCAAATGGACATTCAGCCTGGATAACGTGAGTATGAAAGGAATCCGGATCCATTATGATGATGAATATGGAGGAATGAATGCAGCTTTAGACCTTAAGCATTTAAAATTAAAAATGGATCATGTCGATTTAGCGAAATCCATTTATAGCATCGATGAATTGCTGATTGAAAGCTTAACTGCAACAGTTTTAATAAAGAAACAGGCACAATCGATTGTTACAGGTATCAACCTGCTTAAATTAAAAGATGCAGACATCGATTTACAAAGTGATTTGGCAGTTAAAATAAAGCGAATTGATCTTGAAGATAACTCGCTTTTTTACAAAGTGCTAAGCAAACCTGAACTAAAGAACACATTTGATGCCGGCAACCTGAACTTCAAACATATCACGCTTGCAGCAACGGATATTTATTATTCATCAGTCAAAACAGGAGCATCGGTAAAAAAATTCACAGCGGTAGATCAAAACAACTTTTCAATAACAGAGTTCCAAACCGATTTCAGCATGGATCAACATTCCATAACTGCAAAAAAGCTAAAAGCCACAACCACAAATTCTTCCATAGATGCTGATATCAAGCTGCAATATTCTTCATTAAAATCATTGACGGATTCCTTGCAGTCAGTGATTTTGAATGCGGACATGAGAAGGATAAGCATCAGAAATTCCGATATCACCTATTTCAGTCCCCAGCTTACCAGGCAGGCATTTTTTAAAGATGGGATGACCCTGACTACCATTTCCGGAAGCATCAATGGAACTCTGAATAACCTGAACGGAAAAAATCTGATCATTGAGACAGGAGCTAATACGCTATTGAAAAGCGACTTTATCATCACAGGATTGCCGGATATTGAAACGACACACTTCAATTTTCCAAATCTAAAAATAAAATCAGGCAGGAAAGATATTGAAAGGATGGCTGGCCTTTTAATCCCGAAAACAATTGAACTCCCCGAAAAAATCAGTATGCAGGTCAGGTTTAAAGGACAGGTAAAGGATTTTGAATCAACAGTAGACATGGGCAGCAGCTATGGATCGGCCCATATTTTTGCAGCAATCGACCGGAGTGAAAATTTCAGCAGCAAAGTAAGCTTGACAAATTTCGATTTTGGCAGTCTGCTGAAAAATAAAAAAATGTATGGCCCGGTAACGTTAACTGCAGAAACGGACGGAAAAGGATTCGATACAAAAACGATCAAGGCAAAAATCAAGGCTGATGTATCACAGATTTATTTAAATAATTACACTTATCATAACCTCAACATTGATGGCAATATCACCGGGCAGAAATTCGAAGGAAAAATAAATCTGAATGATGAAAATGCAGTGTTTGATTTTGACGGACTGGTAAACTTAAATCCCAATCAGGAACAATATGTATTTCGTTTGAATGTTCCTGGAGTTGACCTTGAAAAACTCAATTTCACAAAGGACGATATACGGATAAGTTTAACCGCAGTGGCAAATCTAAAAGGCGGACAAGTACAGGTATTAAACGGAAAGGCGGGGATTACAAATATCATTATAGCTCACGAAGGGAAGAAATATGTGCTGGATTCCTTATTATTTGCTTCGATAAATGAACCGAATAAAAGCGACATTAACCTCAGCAGTGCGCTTATAGGGATAAAATATACCGGAACTGTTTCCCCTACTGACCTTCCCGGAGCGCTAAGTCAATTCCTTAATAATTATTTTCCGTTTTCAGATGCCGGTCCAATAAAAAAGAAGAGCGGATTGTCGGCTTTTAATTTTGAGATACAACTTCACAATCATCCCATTATATCGGAAGTTCTTTTTCCTCAATTAAAAGAATTCGACCCGGGTATAATTCAGGGAAGTTTTGATGAAGCGAAAAACGAGTTGAAACTAAATGCGACGATAAAGAAAATGGTTTATGGAACGACAGTGATTAAAGACCTTGAAGTAAATGTGAATTCTGATGTGAACTCGTTGAATTATAAAATTTCCAGTCTTAATATTTCAAACGCACAAATCAAATTAGAGAATTTTCTGTTTGAGGGAAAACTTGCAGATAAGACCATAATTGCAAATATATCTTCAATTGATCAAAAGCAAAATAAGAAGCTTTTGATCCGTTCCCAAATTAAAAAATCCGGAGCCAACTACCGGGTTATGCTCGATCCGAAAGATTTCTATTTAATGAATAACCGGTGGGACATTGCAGCCGATAATTATATTGAATTCGGGAAACAAGGATTTTTGATCCACCATCTATTTATGAATAAAACAGAAAGTCAGATCAATATGGCTTCTGTACATGATCAATTCAATGATGATCTAAGCATTGACATAAAAAATTTCAAGCTGGATGACATTTCCCGGATCATTGAAAAAGACACCAGTCTGGTTAAAGGAAATGTGGATGGAAATGTATTGCTTAAAAGGGTTAACAACACTTATGGGATAATTGCGGATGCAAAAATCAGCAATTTGTTTGTACGTGATATCCCCATCGGGAATTTAACGATGAAAGCAGGGAATCCAACAGCCGGGAAATTTGATAT
>JAZDJM010000290.1:0-11507 GCA_043804305.1 Bacteroidota bacterium | reverse complement strand
CGGTAATAGTTAATGGGCCTCCTGCCCCATAGCATGCAGGCCCGGGATTTGCCCCTGCACTTTCCGGTCCGACTGATAGTTTATATCCATCAAATTTGCAAATCGACCCGCCTCCGGCAGCAACCGTTTCAATTGATATTGCCGGACTGTAAATATGTGCAGGGCCTATTTCGAGCTCAAATTTATAATCAAAATTTTTATGAAAACGCGAAACATCAGTACTTGTTCCGCCCATATCAAAAGTAATAAGTTTTTGTTTACCGATTAACTCTCCAATATATGCTGCACCTACCACCCCACCTGCCGGTCCACTTAGCAAACTGTCTTTAGCCTCAAAATTTTCAGTCCGCATTAGTCCGCCGGCACTGTTCATAATAAGTAAATCTGCCATTGTATTTGTGCTGATGTCGCTCAGATAATTTTCAATTAGTGGAGAGAGGTAGGCATTAACAACAGTTGTTTCGGCTCTTTCGAGTATTTTAATCAATGGGGATAATTCCGAAGAAACTGATATGAATTTTAATCCACATTCAATTAATAGATTCTTGAATATGAACTCGTGTATATTGTTTTTGTATGAATTTATAAATACTACTGAAAAGGATTCAAATCCTTCGTTTTTCAGATTTATAATTTGTGATCTGTATTTGGATGTTTCCAAAGGTTTTAAAATATCCCCTTGAGCATCAATACGTTCATCGATTTCAATAATTTTATCGACAAGCTTTTTTCTTTTTTGAACATTCAGGCTGAAAATATCCGGCCTGGCCTGTGTGCCTATCTCCAATAAATCAGCAAATCCTTTAGTGATGAATAATAGATTTTTCGCACCTTTATGTTCCAGTAAAGCATTTGTTCCTCTGGTTGTTCCCAGCCGGATTTCGATTGGAGGAAAATGGGCATTCAAAGCTGTATTGCTAAGCAAACGAGCTGCCAAAACCGGAGCTTCTTCGCCTGTAAACAACTCAAAAGTCAGGCCATTTATCTGCTTATTTTTTGATACAGGAGTAGAAAGTTTCAGAATTTTTCTTTTTACATCAAAGGAATGTACAGTCGTTTTTTAAATACTTTTATCCAAAGCAGAAAACCAAAAAGCCTGAAAAATATCTTTTTCGATTCCCCATTTTTCTTCAATCAGAATTTGAGAATCATCAATCCACGAAATTATTTGTCCGCGTAAACGGCTACTGCTCAGTATCTTTCTACGATGTATTTCACCTTTTGCATCAATGGCAATAGCATCAGTAAAAGTGCCTCCGGTATCAATAAATAACTTATAACTTGACTTATTCATACTTATTTTCTTTTGCTTTGCTGATGTGTAAAGCAACAAAAAGTGTTATTAACAGATTAAGCGCTAAAAGCAGGTAGAAAAGGACAGAATTATCAGGAATATTTTGTTTGAAAAAACTAAAGCCTGCTTTTACCAGATTCCATAAGCCTAAAACTAGGCTAACCCACACAATGCTGCCAAACAGGATGTTTTGAATATTCGTGTTCTTATTTTCGCCCATTAGCTTTTTATTATTTATGGCAAACCATAAAAAAATACTTATGAAAGGCAAAATTAATCCGTTAAGTGCCTGTGCAGCAATAATTACCGGAATCGGTTTGAATCCGGCCAGACCAAAACCAATTCCTGAAATCAGCACCAGTCCCCAGATAATTCTAAAAAAGATTCCGTTTTCTGACCATTTTTTTTTATTTCGATGTTGAAATAAATCGTGTGCGGTGATAGCCGAAGCCAGTGGAGCGGTTATGGAAGAAGAAAAACCGGCAGCAAATAATCCGAATCCAAAAAACCATACTGCCCAGCTTCCAAGACTATTTCCCAAAGTTTGTGCCAATGCATTGAATGTAAATTCGCCATTTATCGAACTTCCTACAATTAAAACCGCCATCGAAGTTATTCCGCCTAAAATAATCGCTACGGAGATGCCAAAT
Source organism: Bacteroidota bacterium (assembly GCA_043804305.1). Taxonomy (GTDB): domain Bacteria; phylum Bacteroidota; class Bacteroidia; order Bacteroidales; family UBA12170; genus UBA12170. The sequence continues at coordinate 9,563 of JAZDJM010000290.1, read as the reverse complement.
CGCATTTCTTTGATTGACTGTGTTTTATCAGTAATTCCGGAACCTAAGAAAATATTGTAAGGGACAACAGTTGTACCAATAAGTCCGAGAATTAATAAGCCTGAACTTTCGGGCATTTGAGGTATAAAACTGCCAATCAAAATTTTAGAAAAATCCGGTTTTATCAAAATTGCAGTCGTAATAAAAGCAAAGCCCATTAAGACCACCATAAAACCTAGACTACGTGCCAAAATTTGCATACTAGGAAATAAAAGTGCAATTCCGGCCAGAATTCCTAAACCAAGTATAATATAAGTGGTATTAATACTACTGAAAAACAATATACCCTCAGAAGCACCTAAAAGATTCCCTGTTTGATAAGCGGCTGAACCAATAATAATAGCACCAATTACTAAAATAAATACAATCCAACCGCCTTTGGCATTTCCAAAAGTTTCAGCTATAGCTGTTCCAAGGCTTTTGTTGCTTTGTATACTAAGTCTTGCAGCTGCTTCCTGCAAGATTACACAGGCAAATGTTGAAAATACAAGTGCCCAGAGTAAATCGAATTGAAAATTTGCGCCGGCCTTGGCCGCAGTTGTAATCGTTCCGGGACCAATAAAAGCTGCAGAAAGAATTGACCAGAACAGAATATTTAAGAGTCGTTTCTTCATTTCTAAAAAACATCTAAATCTCTAGCAACATATACTTTACCATCATATTTCTCAGCCATTTCGTTGAGTAAATCTAGTTCGCTTGATCCCCAAAACAGTAAATGGGTAAGTATTATAATTTTTGGTTTGGTTTTAACTGCAAGTTCAGCCAGTTCGTAGGTTGAAGTATGGTTTTTGTGATGATAATTTTTCCAAAAATCGTTTTTCTTATCGAAACCAGCTTTAGAATACACTTCATGTATCAGAATATCTGCATTTTTTGAATACTCTTCAATTTTTGGACAAGGAGCAGTATCTCCTGAAATAACAATGGTTTTATCGGGAGTCGTAAATCGAAATCCCCAAGCATTTGGCCAAGTGCCATGAATTACTGGAAATGCCTCAACGCTAACATTTTCATCCTTAAAAATAATTCCTTCTTTTAAAATCTCATAAGAATTTACCTTCCAACCTTGGTTATTTATAGGCTCATCGCCATAAATCCTATACGCAATATCTTCGCGATAAGCTTCTAGAATATGATTTGTCATTGCAGTAATTCCCTCAGGACCATACACTTCTAGAGGTTCGTTTCGACCCATAACCCATGGTGTTAATATTAAATCAGGATAGCCTGTTGTATGATCGGAATGCAAGTGAGTCAAGAATGCATTTTTTATGTTTTCTACATTCATTCCATCATATTTTCCTCCCCAATTGGTTGAAACGGCAGCAGCTCTTCTAACTACACCTGCTCCAAAATCAATAAGGTAAGGTTTATCATTAACCAAAATTACAAGACTACTTCCTGCATTTTGAGGCGATGGATTGGGTGTACCCGTGCCTAATAATATAACTTTAGTGACTTTGGATGTAGAAAAATCGCGTTGAGCCAAACTTTGAATTGAGAAAATAATAATTAAACTTGTAACAAGATATCTGATTTTCATAGCTAAAGTTTTAAGTTTTTTTCCTGGAGCTTCTTTTCTGCGGTTTTTTATGTTTCTTTCTTTTTTTGCTTGGGCTGCCCGAATTTGTTTTTAGATTTTTCTCAGACTTTTCATGAAAAGCGCCCTGACCAGTAATTTTTGGCATTTTCAGGTAATTTTTCATGCTTTCCTTTGGCAATTCATCCTCAGTGAAAATAGCTGATATCTCCACATCATCAGGAAGTTGGAGCATCGGGATTTGCATTTTCATTAAATCCTCTATCTCTTTTTGATAGTCTAACTCCCTTTCATTGATAAACGAAATGGATGAGCCCGGTTTATCGGCGCGGCCGGTTCTTCCAATTCGATGAATATAATCGCCCGGAACATCAGGCATATCAAAATTGATTACATGACTGACTTCACTAATATCTATTCCTCGAGAAACCAAATCGGTAGCAATAAGAATGTTAATTTTATTCTCCTCAAATTCTTTTAAAACCCTAAATCGAAAATTTTGTGATTTATTGGAATGAATCACCCCTATCCGATCTTCAAAATCAGGTTTAACCTGATCAAATAAACGATCGGCTAATTTGCGGCTTCCCACAAATATTAAAACTTTTTCAATCGTCTTATCCTCTTTCATTAAATGCGTCAAAAGATTCGCTTTTGTGTTGAAATTGGGAACCAAATAGGCCGACTGTTTTATCTGCTCAAGAGGCGTTCCGTGTGGAGCGATTTCAATTTTTTGCGGGTTGTAAAATGTTGAATGGATTAAAGATTCGACCGATTCCGTTAAAGTAGCCGAAAACATCAAGTTTTGTCTTTTTTCAGGCAAATTTTCGAAAAAATGGGTTATTGGATTTAAAAACCCTTGGTTTAGCATTTCATCCACTTCGTCGATGACAAGCTTTTGAATATTTTTCAAACGCAAGGCTCCTGATAAATTCAGATCGATTAATCTTCCGGGAGTTCCAACTATAATATCCAAGCCATCATAAACCAATTGCTTTTGAGTATTAATATTTGCTCCGCCATAAACGCCGGCAAAGCGGATATTCATGTATTTTGAAAGTTTTGCAATATCTTCTACAACCTGCAAAACCAATTCTCTAGTGGGAACAATAATTAAAACTCTGGGATGTTTTTGATCGGAGTACGTCAACTGACGAAGAATAGGTAGCAAATACGCAAAAGTTTTTCCGGTTCCGGTTTGTGCTATGCCCACCACATCAACTCCAGACATGATTACCGGAAATGCTTTTTCCTGAATTGGGGTGGGTGAATTAAATTCTAAATCGATTAATGCATTTAAAAGAGGCTTATTGAGATTTAGTTCGCTGAAAGGAAGCATAATTAAATTTTAAGCAAAGGTAGGCAAAAGATGTTTAGTACAATTTCTAATCAAAAGACCTTATTGCACAAAAGCAACTATTCTTGAAGTTGAGCCATCTGCCTGGTTTATCTTTAACGGAAAACACTGAAATATAAAATCACTCTCAGGAAGTGCGTTCAGATTGTTTAGGTTTTCGATAATAAGCATTCCGGCACCCAGAATAATTTTATGTATCGGAACATCTTTACTATCGGTAGGATCGATGGAAATGATATCCAAACCGATACCCTTGAGTTTAAATTGAGTTAACCATATTGCTGATTCTTGTGATAAAACAGGATAATTAATCTGATATTCAAGTGTTTTCCATTTTTTATACCAGGAAGCATTCAGAATTAAAAATTCTGATTTTTCAATCTGTTTCTCAAATTTCTTCAAAAAGCTTAAAGGAATTTCCGATCCTTTAAACTGTTCCACTTGTATCATAACTCCTCGTCCGTAAAATTGTTCAAGCGGAAAATCATCCAAATTTTTCATTCCTGCAATCGTGTGCGAAGGAGCATCAACATGAGTTCCGGTATGGCTGTTTATTTTTATTTCATGCAGCTTAAAACCATCGGTTTCAACGCTATACTTTCGAAATATTTCCGGTTTTTCCATTTCGCCAAAAACTGTCATTTCCTCTGATATTTCGTGACTTAAGTCTATGATTTGCATTTTCTTTTGCTTTAAAATTAGTTAGTAGTGAATTAGAAACTAAGCTAAAACTTCCTGTGCAGCTTTTAACCCGATTCCGTTTTTAAAAGAAAAACCACCTTTTTGCAATGAAACTTCAATGGCCCCGATGGTTGCTAAAATATCGGCTCTGTTGATTGATCCCATGTGTCCGATTCGGAAATATTCAGCTTTTAATTCCGGCAATAATCCTCCGGCCAGTATAATGCCCTCATTATTTATCTGGGCGAGTAATTGCGCACCATTTATACCTTTGGGATAATAAGGAGCAGATAGTGTTGCAGCAGAAACTTCATCGCTTATGGGTATACTTTTTAATCCAATTGCTTTCATGGCTTCGCGAAAAGCTTTAGCCATTAACTGATGACGGGCAAAACGTTTTTCCAAGCTTTCGGCAAGAATAATTTCCAGGCTTTTTTCGAGTGCCATTACCAGATTGACCGCAGGAGTTCCAAAATAAGAAGGATTGCCTGCTTCGTAGGCCTGCATTATGGGTAACCAATTTGTCCAATCGGAATAATAATTGGCAACAGGAGTTTTTCGGTTTTTCCATACTTGCATCGCTTTTTGTGAAACCACCATCAATGCTAAACCAGGAGGAACACCTATGGCTTTTTGCGAGGCAGTTAAAACGACATCAATTCCCCATTCTTCTTGTCTGATTTCCTCACCGGCTACTGAACAAACTCCATCTAAAATACTTAACACATTGTATTTTTGGGCTAATTTCCCGATTGGTCTTGGATCAACCAGAACTGCTGTCGAGGTATCTACATGGGTAAATGTCAGCAATTTATATCCGCCATTTTTCAATTCATTTTCTATCATCTCCTCCGGAACCACATCTCCAATTTCTGATTGTAAGAAATGCACTTCGGCACCATATCGTGCCAACAAATCGGCATAGCGCAGGCCAAAATAGCCTGTTGAAATCACCAATACTTTATCGCCTTTTTCAATCAGATTAACAGCTGCCATATCCATTGCCAAAGTTCCTGTTCCGGCCATAATAAAGGGTTGGCCTCCGGGCGCCAGCCAAACTTTTCGCATCATTCTGAGTGCATTTCCAAAGCTTTGAATAAAATTTGGTGCCACATGGCTAGTGGTTGCTTGCCCGAGTACATTCAAAACTTCCGGTTCAAATTCTATTGGACCTGGTATCATTAAAAGTTTTCTTGCTTTCATAACCTGAGTTTAAATACTATTAATTTCATTTTCAGTTAATAAATTTATTAATTGTTCTTTGACTTTATTAGGAAGTTCTTGCACAGGCTTCCGGGCTATTCCGCCAAAAAGTCCTAAATGATTCATGGCCGTTTTCAAGGCTGGAACTCCCCAAGCTGAAGTAACTGCAGTATTAACCGGAATCATTTCTGCTTGTACTTTTCGAGCAGCAAGTATATCATTCTTCAAAAATAACTTTTGAATATCAATACATTGCTTTGGAGCAATATTGGCCAAAGCCATTATTCCACCTATCGCTCCTACCGAAAGAGCAGCCAATAAAAAACCAGCAGAACCTGCAAGCACTTGAAAGCCGTGTTTTGCACGACCAATAATATCTGCAATTTTGGTGATATTCCCACCTGAATCTTTAAGTCCGACAATATTTGGATGATTTGCAATTGCTAAAATCTGATCGGCTGACATATCTATGCCGGTATTTCCTGGCATATTGTAAATGATAACTGGTACCGGACAATCATTTGCAACATCATGATAATACGAAACCAAGGCTTCTGTTGTCATTAATCCTTTATAATAATATGGATTTAAGACTAAAACAGCATCAGCACCTGCATCAGCAGCTGCTTTACTCAGGCGAATTGTTTCGCGTGTTGTTTGTCCGCCAGTACCGGCCAGCATCAATTTGTCTTTAGGAATAGCTTTTCTACATGCCTGATAAACTTCAATTTTTTCATCTTCAGATAAATGCACCAGTTCGCCGTTTGAACCCAAGACTAGAAACCCGGCCAAGTCATATTTACATAAAATCTGGATATTAGCCTGCATTTTATCTGCCAACAAATTTTCATTTTCATCAAATGAAGTCGGCAATGGTGGAAATATTCCTGTTAAATTTATTTTCATTATCAATCTTTTTTAAAGAATTTTTTTCGTTTTTTATTAATAACCTTTTTCTATGGAAACCTGATTCATAAGGGGTTCTCCACCTTTCATCCGCCGGTAATTCGCTACAATTTGAGGAGCAACCGATTTTGGGTTTGTCAGACTGGCAATATGAGGAGTGATATCTATCTTTTCGTGTTTCCAAAAAGGATGGTTTTCAGGCAAAGGTTCCTGAGAAAAAACATCCAAGGAAGCCCTTTTTAAATGTCCTGAATCCAATAGTTCAATCAAATCTTCGTCAATAAGGATATTGCCACGTGCTACATTGATTAATGAAGCCCCTTGAGGAAGAAAACCAAGCGTTTGTTTGTTTAATAATCCTTTGGTTTTGTCGGTACTAGGTAATAAACAGATTAGGATTTCGGTATTTTGCATAAAGGATTTGAAATCATATTCGCCTACAAATTGCTCTATATTTTTATCAGGCTTTTTATTCTGCGACCAGGCTTTAACTGAAAATCCGCAGTTTGATAAGCGATTTGCAACATAACTTCCAATAACCCCATAACCCATTATCCCAATTTGTACATCTTCAATTCGCTTGTATATTGAAGGTTTCCATTCTTCTTTAATTTGCAATTGCTTGAAATAAGTCAAGTTTCTTAAATGATTCATAACGATAGCCAAAATAAATTCAAACATTGTTTCGGACAATTCAGGATCAACAATACGGGTAATTGGCACATTTTCAGGTAAATCAGGATCTTTTAATAAATAATCCACGCCCGCACCCATCGACGAAATGCATTTTAAATTTGGATATCTTTTTAAACAACCGTACGGATGATTCCAGACCAGAGCAAACTCAACAGCATCATTATCAATAGCTTCAGGATACACAAATACTTCAATTATAGGATCTGATTGTTTGATTGAGGCTACCCAGGATTTGGTTTCTCTCGATGGGCTTAGAATTAATAACGACATGATTGGTTTGCGGTTTATTTAGCAAATATAAAGAATTAGCATATTGCATTTTCTTTCGGATCTCTGATTTTATATTTTTTTAGATCTAGCTTGTCAAACTTTCTCCATATTCTTTTTTTTCCAAAGGGAAATTTGTTTTGAAAATTAAAATCTCGAATTGACCTTTTTTAAATCAAATATTTTTGTAAATCCACTATCTTTATCGCCAAAATTATAATCTTGCTTACCGAAACTACTCAAATAATTAATGCCCTCGAAACCCTGAAATTAAAATTTAGTGGCGAAATCTATCTGGATGATTTGCAGCGTATTATATATTCAACGGATGCCTCTGCCTATCGCGAAATGCCACTAGCTGTTTGTCGCCCTAAAAACACCGAAGATTTACGCTTATTGATTGATTTTGCCAATGATAAGAAAATTAACCTGATTCCGAGAGCTGCCGGCACTTCTTTGGCAGGTCAGGTAGTTGGAAATGGAATAGTAGTAGATATTTCGAAATATTTCACTAAAATTATTGAAGTAAATGCAAAAGAGAAATGGGCTATTGTTCAGCCCGGTATTGTATTAGACGAGCTTAATCAGATGCTGGCACCCTATAAATTATTCTTTGCGCCGGAAACTTCAACTTCTAACCGATGTATGCTGGGAGGTATGCTGGGAAACAACTCCTGTGGTGCTCATTCGCTTATTTATGGCAGTACCCGTGATCATGTTTTAGAGGTCAAATGCTTGTTGAGTGATGGCACTGAAGCCCACTTTAAAGCCATCAGCAAATCAGAATTCGAAGAAAAAAGAAAGGGAAATTCCTTAGAAAATAAGATTTATCAAAACATTTATGAAATTCTGTCTTCAGATAAAAATCAAAAAAATATCCGAAATGAATTTCCAGATCCAAAAATTAAGCGAAGAAATACTGGATATGCCATTGATATTATACTAGAAACAGAAGCTTTTTCGAACCGCAAGGAAAAGTTTAATTTTTCAAAACTATTGGCCGGATCTGAAGGCACTTTGGCATTGACTACCGAAATAAAACTAAATCTAGAACCACTTCCTCCTGAGCACAATGCGCTGGTTTGTATTCATTTAAACAGTATTGAAGAAGCACTTAGAGCCAATTTAATTGCTTTAAAGTATAATCCATTTTCAATTGAATTGATGGATAAAGCCATCATGGATTTGGCATTAAAAAACAAACAACAAGCTGAAAATAGTTTTTTTATTAAAGGCAATCCGGCAGCATTGCTCATTGTTGAATTTGCCGAGAATGAAATCTCAAATATTATCAGCAAAGCGAATGATATGCAAAAGGAAATGGAAAATGCAGGTTACGGCTATCATTTTCCACTGGTTGAGGGCAATGATATGAAAAAAGTGTGGGCTTTAAGAAAAGCAGGGCTAGGGGTTTTGTCGAATATGCCCGGTGATGATTTGCCGGTTCCAGTGATTGAAGATACAGCCGTTAATCCGGAAGTATTGCCCGAATACATTGCTGAATTCGAACAAATTTTAAAAAAATACGATAAATCCTGTGTTTATTACGCTCATATCGCCACAGGCGAATTGCATTTGCGACCAATTTTAAACCTTAAAAAACCAACTGATGTTGAATTATTTCATAGGATAGCCTTAGATACGGCCAAACTTGTAAAAAAATACCGCGGTTCGTTAAGCGGTGAACATGGAGATGGTAGATTAAGAGGAGAATTTATCCCATTAATGATTGGCGAATCGAATTTCGAACTTTTGAAAAGTATAAAAAATACATGGGATCGAAATCATATTTTCAATCAGGGAAAAATTACGGATACCCCCAAAATGAATACGCATTTACGTTATCAGTCAAATGTAACCGCTGAAAATATCAATACGGTTTTCCGCTTCGATCAAGGACCTGGAATTTTAAGGGCTGCCGAACAATGCACAGGTTCAGGCGATTGCAGAAAATCACATTTAATTGGCGGAACCATGTGTCCGAGTTTTCAGGCTACCAAAGACGAACGAAACTCAACACGGGCACGGGCAAATATGCTTCGCGAAGTGCTTACTCAATCGAAAAAAAACAATCCATTTGACCAAAAAGAACTTTATGATGTAATGGATTTATGTCTTTCGTGTAAAGCCTGCAAGTCTGAATGTCCCTCAAATGTGGATGTAACCAAGCTTAAAGCAGAATTTTTACAACATTATTACGATAAACACGGAGTTCCATTGCGTTCGTCACTTATTGCCAATATCAGTAAACTCAATGCTTTGGCAATGCCATTTCATGGCTTGGTAAACTCAATTTATAAAAATAAATTTTTGTCTGGATTTTTGCTAAAGCTGATCGGTTTTTCGCCAAAAAGAGAAATGCCATTGCTTTATAAAACAACTTTAGATCGTTGGTTTTCTGATCAAAAGAAATTTAAAGCTGGAAATTATCCAAATGGAAAAGTGTATTTCTTTAACGATGAGTTTACACGTTTTAATGACACTGAAATCGGAATTAAAGCGATCTTATTGCTAAATAAATTAGGCTATGAAGTTCAAATTCCTATTCATAAAGAAAGTGGCAGAACGTATTTATCGAAAGGACTGTTGCGAAAAGCAAAAAAAATAGCCAATAAAAACATTGAACTTTTATCGGATATAATTTCTGATGAAAATCCATTAATCGGAATAGAACCTTCCACCATTTTAAGCTTCCGGGATGAATACCCCGATTTGGTAGATGAATCCAATATAGAGCATGCAAAAAAATTAGCAGAAAATACCCTTTTGATTGAAGAATTTATCGCCAATGAAATTGAAAAAGGGAAAATTAAACAAGAACATTTTACTGACATATTTTTGGATATCAAGCTACACGGACATTGTCAGCAAAAA
>JAZDJM010000289.1:0-2172 GCA_043804305.1 Bacteroidota bacterium | reverse complement strand
AATCTGGTAATTCAGCACAGTTTTAAAAGAATGTGGCCTGTCGTAATCATACAAATACCATTTTCCGTCCATGATATGCGGAAAACTCCGGGTTGATTTTGAATAACCATAACTTGCCCAGCCTGATATATTTTTCCATGCTCCTTTCCACATGAATTCAATACCGTAAGCTTCACCTTCTCCGGCAATAATTTTATCACTGAACGCAAAAACCTGCGATTGATCTTGTAACAGATCGAAAGAATAGGTGCGGATTATCGGTTTGTAATAAATATCCGCGGAAAGGCTGTTATTCTTGTTGATGGCTTTTTCAATTCCGAAGATATAATGCACTGATTTGCTGGGTTCCTTTGTTGTAAGAGGATAATAATAATCAAGAAACTGGTTAAATTCATATTCCTGCGTATTCATGCTGATGATGTTCTGATAATAAATTCCCCAGGCCGCTTTTATTTTAAAATCCGCCGGAAGGTTCAGAGTGGCATTAACTCTGGGTTCGGCGGGATTGAATTTTCCGTTGAATCTTGTCATCCGCAACCCGGGCCTGACGATCAAAACGCCCATATTGATTTTATCTTCTGCAAAAAACACTATCTGGTCAGGTTTCTTTGCATTGCTGCCTGCTTCAATGTCATTCACCGTTGATCTGTTGTCAAACGAATAAAGATTATATTCTGCGCCAATTTTCAGGCTGTTCCAATAAAAGGGTTCGTAATTCATGCATGATTTTACGCATAGGTCACCAATCTTGCTTTCAAACCGTGACTGTGAATATTGCCTGATAGTAATATCTTCTTCATCGAACTCAAAGGCAAATTTTGTCAGGTTATCTGATTGGTGAAACGAGCCATAAATTTGTGTTCGCAGGTAAATTCTTGGAGAAACCACGGTTTTCAGATAAGCTGTTGCCACCTGGTTTCCCCACCGGTTGAGCCACATGAGTTCCATGTTTTCCATGTACTCGAGGAGATTAAAACTATTTCCCATGTATCGGTACAAAGAATTGAAATTGATATCTGTTTTATCATGTGAGGCAAAATATTTCACGGTCAATCGGTTTCTTTTTCCAAACCTGTGGGTGTATGAAAGGTTCATGTCATAAAAATAGCTGCGGCTGCCCATCATAAAATTGCCTATCAAATCATAATTAAATCTCCCGGCTACCATCATTGTTCCATTTTGATTGACAGGAAATTCAAAAAAGAATTTTGATGTTGACGTATTTGGAGTGATTTCGCCGGTCAGTTTTTGATTATTTCCGTCTTTTGTGGTGATATACAGAACCGATGCATTCCGTCCGCCATATTCAGCCCCAAAACCGCCAACCATCAGGTCCACATTTTTTATGGTTTGCATATTAAAAACACCGGCTGATGACAAAAAATGATACGGATTATAAACCACAACGCCATCCATAAAAACCAGGTTATCGCCGGGATCGCTTCCCCTGACAGGAACCAGCGGGCTAAATGTTTCTGATGCTTCAACTCCAGGAAGATATTTCAGTGCCCTAAAAACGTCATTTCTTGCGGTGGGAATGGTTTGAATGGCAATTGGCGTTAAAATATGCTGACTGGTTTCCACTTCCCTGTCACCAATTTTATCAGGGCCGGCCTCAATGATGGTAACTTCAGCAATTGATAAATCAGCCGGATGTAACTTGATTTCTTTCAACAGAATATTTTTGTCTTCAATAGTGACTTCAACTGTCTGCTGCTCAAAACCAAGATGTGAAAATTGTAATTTATAATTTCCTTTTGCTAACCCGCCAAGAACGAAGAAACCGTTCACATTGCTTACAGTTCCCTTATTTGTACCCGAAACAATTATTGTGGCTCCAATTAAAGTTTCTCCATTGGAGGCATCGCTCACATAGCCTGAAATAGAAAATTGCTGGGCGAAAAGTCCATGAAAAATTAAGAGTAAAGTTATGGTAATTGTAATTTTCATTTGTTTGAAAAAATTATTTTCAGGATGAAAGAGGCTGTCCATAAAGTCGGTAAATCGCGCATTCTGAGCGGAGCCGAAGAATGCATTTGATTGAAAATGAACACATTTCGACTACGCTCAATATTCAGTTTTTTTAAAATTTCGACTTTTTAGACAGCCTCTTTTAATCATGAAGAAAAAATTCAAATTAGGCATTTTATCAAATGTTTTAAATTTTTAATC
>JAZDJM010000288.1:0-3236 GCA_043804305.1 Bacteroidota bacterium | reverse complement strand
CGCAAGATACACTCTATTTTCAGCATGCAGCATTTCAGAGTTTAAGACTTCCTTTTCAGTATGTTAAGGTTCAGAAATTCGTTAAAATGAAACCGAAAGAAATAAGGTTGAATGAAATTGTTATTTCAGCAAATAAATGGGAGGAAAATATTGATGAAATTCCAAATAAAATAAGCAAAATCGATTATAAAACAATTGTATTTGAAAATCCGCAAACTTCAGCAGATTTATTAAAAAATACAGCAGGAGTCTATATTCAAAAAAGTCAGATGGGTGGTGGAAGCCCAATGATTAGAGGCTTTGCTGCAAACAGTGTTTTGCTAATGTTTGATGGAATCAGAATGAATAATTCTATTTACCGAAGCGGAAATTTACAAAATATCATAACAATTGATCCCTTTTTGCTTCAGGATTCTGAAATCATTTTTGGTCCCGGCTCAATCGTATACGGAAGTGATGCTCTTGGAGGCGTAATTGATTTTCATTCAAGGGAAATTGTTCTTAATGATACAAATTCAATTGAAGGTCAATTAAATAGCCGGTATTCTTCATACAACGAAGAAAAAACAGCTCATTTCCATGTGCAGATTAATCATAAGAAATGGGGATCTTTTACCAGTTTTTCCTATAATTCTTTTGCGGATCAAATTATGGGAAGCAATGGCCCTCAGGAATATGAGCGGCCATTTTATGCCGTGAGAATCGATGGTGAGGATAAAATGATAGCAAATTCAAATCCAAATAAACAAGTATTTACCGGATATAATCAATTTAATTTTATGCAAAAACTAAAATATAAGCCTAACGATAAGGTGAGTTTTGATTATATTTTTTATTATACCAGTTCTTCTGATATTCCAAGATACGATCGGCTGATACAAATGAACAACACTGTTTTAAAATACGCTTCGTGGTATTATGGGCCTCAGCAATGGCTGGTTAACAGTCTGATTATGAATTATTCGAATAAAACTATTTTGTGGGATGCATTTAAACTACAAGCAAATTCTCAGTTTTATAAAGAAAGCAGACACGACAGAAAGTTTGGAAATGATACACTTAATTCACGCTTCGAAGATTTACAAATTCTGAGTTTAAACGCTGATTTTAATAAAAAATTTACACCTGATTTTTTCTTCTTTTATGGTTTCGAAGTAAGCCATGATAAATTAGAATCTACGGCACACAAAACTAATATTGTTAGTCAGGAACAACAGCGCCTTTCCACAAGATATCCGGATGGAAAAAATACCTATGACAATCTCGCTTTTTATTCCGCTTTTCGTTATAAAATGAGTAAAAAAGTAGACTTTAGTGGTGGACTCAGGTATTCTAACATCAGTATATATTCCGATTTTATTAATAAAACATTTTATCCGTTCGATTATGATGCAATTGAACTCGATAATGATGCAATCACTGCAAGCCTCGGTTTTGTGTATAGAAGTGAAAAAAACACGAAAATTAACATGAATTTATCGAGCGGATTTCGTTCTCCAAACATCGATGATATTGCGAAAGTCTTTGATTCTGAGCCGGGCTCCGTTGTTGTTCCAAATCCAAATTTAAAACCAGAATATGTTTATAATATCGATTTTGGAATAAAACAAGATTTTATTGAGCAAAAACTGAGTGTAGAAACAATTCTCTTTTATTCTTATCTGGACAATGCCATGGTAAGAGGTGATTTTAGCCTTAATGGTGCCACGCAAATGATGTATGATGGACAATTAAGCGATATACAAGCAATTATAAATACAGGTTTTGCAAAAATTTACGGTATAACTGCTCAAAGTCATTGGCAAATAAATGATTTTTTACGATGGAATAATGGATTCAACTGGATTTCGGGCTATGATAATGATGGAAATTCCATTCGTCATGCACCGCCAATCTATGGAAATTCTAGTTTAAACCTGGTATTCAGAAAGTGGCAGTTCAGATTGGAGGCTTTTTATAACGGAGAAATTGCTTTTGAAGATTTAGCTCCAATAGAAGCCGACAAACCCGATTTATATGCTATCGATTCGAATGGAAATCCTTATTCACCGGCCTGGTTTGTTCTGGATTTTAAATCAATTTACCGACTCTCTCAATCTTTTTCGATTCATTTAGAGATGGAAAATTTAACCGATAAAAGATACCGAACCTATTCGAGCGGGGTTTCTGCACCGGGAAGAGGATTCAGGATAAGCCTAAACTATAAATTCTAAATGCTTTTAATTCCGATAAAAATTGCAATCAAAATCAAAAGATAAAATCTTCTCGAACTGGATGAAAAACATCAATGAGTTTACAGTGAGTTATGGCTTTGCCAGAATGAGGCTGATTTGAAGGAATAACCACAACTGCCCCGGAATAAAGTTTGTGGGTTTCGCCATTTAAAGTTAGTTCAAACTCTCCTTCAATAAGGTGTAATATTTGTTCGTGTTTGTGCTTATGTTCGGAAAGACTATTTCCGGCAACTATGTCCCAATAGGCTGTAGTCATAGTCTGGGAATGAATAAACACGCCATGGTATCCGGGGACAACCTCTTTTGATTCTGCTTCATTTACATTAATGTAATGCATATTCTCTTTTTAAATAATATTTATACTTCCTTTTCCGGTTTCGGTAAAATTACCAATTTTTTTTGCATCGAGTATTCCTGAACTCTCTAAATCTTTTAAATAATTAGATGCATCTTCGGGATTTAACGCCAGCAGTAATCCGCCGGAAGTCTGAGCATCGCTTAATAACAGTTGCTGCGTATGGTTTAGTTTGCCAAAATCAACGCTGTTTTTTACATATTCCAAATTATTATAAGTACCACCAGGAATTACTCCTGCAACGGCCATTTCATAAGCTTGCCTAATAATTGGAATGCTTTCGAACTGCAACTCAACATTGCATCCGGATGCCGTACTCAATTCTCTTAAATGTCCTAAAAGTCCAAATCCGCTCACATTCGTACATGCGCTTGGATTGTATTTGCGCATTTTCTCGGCCGCAATTTTATTTAACTGGCTCATTCGTTCGCTTAATTCTTCAATTAAATCATTTTCGAGCAGTCCTCTTTTCATGGCAGTAGATAAAATACCTGTTCCAATTGGTTTTGTAAGCAGCAATACATCACCCGGTTTTGCACCTTTATTGCGAATAATTTTATCCGGATGAATAATTCCGCTAACCACCATACCATACTTAGGTTCAGGATCTTCGATAGTATGCCCACCAAGTACTGCAATTCCGGCTT
>JAZDJM010000287.1:0-3094 GCA_043804305.1 Bacteroidota bacterium | reverse complement strand
TTTTATAATTTATTCGAAAGCGACCATAATTTGGAAAAGTTTGCCCGCGAAAAATATAAAATGAAGAAATCTAACGAAGATATCTTTCTAATTCTTGAAGAAGATTAGCAGCCCTGCATTATTTTTTATTTAAAGGCAGTTCTATTCCAAAATCGCTTTTTTTGTCTTCGCGCTTAAGCATAAAAGCAAAAAACAAACCGGCAATACCCAAACCTGCAAACATGATTAATACAGGTTTATAATCCAGTATCAGCGGGTTTCCGGGGTTTGTTTTGTCCAAAATTATTCCTGCCAATAGCGGAAAACCCCAAAGTCCTAAATTCTGAATAGAATACATGATTCCATAAGCAGTTCCAATTTGATTTTCTTTTACCAAACGAACAGTATTTGGCCACATAGCAGCCGGAACCAACGAGAATGCAATACCTAAAGCTATCAGCGGAAAAATGGGCGATACCATTGTAAATGCAAAAATCAAATGAACAATTACCAGAGTTAAAGCACCAAAAATCATTGCTGTAGCGCTTTTACCATATCTATCAATCAAAAATCCGAATAAAGGCGTAAAAAGCATAGTGCCTAAAGGCAACCAGGAGGTAATATTGCCGCTTTCTATGGCAGTTAAACCAAATTTATCAGCGAAAAAATCGGGGGCATAAGCCATGAAAGGAAACACGGCTGAATAAAAAGTGACACAGAGCAATGCGATATAAATAAAAGACCGATTCCCCAAAATTTCAATCAAATCTTTAAACGAAAAGTTATCTTCTGCTTTTACTTTTTGCTTCTCAACGCCAATTTGCTTGTCGAGTTTTGCATCTAAAAGCATATAAACCAAAAAGGCCAATAAACCGCTTAAAACAAGAAGGGCAGCGACCCAAATTGATAAAGTCAGTTTCTCAGCAGCCAAAACCGGCGAAAGTCGCAATGCGGCAAAAGTTCCCATTCGGGCAAAGCCGATTTTTAATCCAAAAGCCAAAGCTAAATCTTTGCCTTTAAACCATTTGACCAATATTTTACTAACTACAACTATACTTGTTTCTGCACCTAAACCAAAGAAAAATCGACCCAAAAGCATCATTTTTAATTCGGGAGAATAGTTGCTTAAAAAACTACTCATGAAAGCATGTCCAAATCCTCCGGCTACGTAATAATCTGATGCTCCATAAGCGGTTAATAAGGCACCAAATGCCATAAAAAAGACAAAGGTAAAGCCTGTTCTGCGTATACCGAATTTATCGAGTATCATTCCGCCCAATACGGCCATCAATAAAAAGGTATTTGGAATGGAATAGAAAGAAATAAATAAGCCGTAATCCGTATTGGTATAGCCAAATTCAAGTTTCAGTAAATCTTTTAAAGTGGAAAATGCATCGTAGAAATAATAGTTTACCGATAAAACAAATCCGACAAGGATTAAAATTCCCCAACGCATCAAAGCTGATTCATTCATTGCTTTCCTGAAAGTTTCCATTGATTTTTTTTTTGACGGCTAAAATAAACTATTCCTGATAATTCAGGCATAAAAAAACCGACAACAATTTTTTGTTATCGGCCTGGAAAAAAATCTGATTTTGGATTACTTGATTACTTTTCGGCTCATAATTACATAATAAAGCAAAAACCCGAGAGATACGGAAACGAAAAAGATTCCGAAAGGCATAACACTATGATAATCGGCAAACAGAGGATTACTGTTTCTTACCAATTCAATGATTATTAATCCTATACCGCCAAAAAAAGTAACCAATCCCCATTTAAGTGCAGGAAACTGATCGTAATTTACTTTTGGCTGTGTTTCAACCAATTCTGCCTTTTGCTCGAGAATTCCGGCCTTATCAAAATGCCCTGCTTTAATAATTTTACGTTTCAAAAAATGAGACGATATGACTTTTAACGCTGAGATGATGCTGAAAAAAACAACAGCCACCATTATAACTTCACCTAATTGCATAATATAATTTTTTATTGATTTTGCTTAATAGACAGTAAGGATTTATAAAATGTTGCAAAAAACTTTAATTAATTGCAACAAATAATTCTTTATTTTGTCTAATGGTCAAATGATGGAAGAAAATCAACTGATAAAGCAAATTATTGGTGGAAATACACATGCGTTTCGTTTTTTGGTAAAGAAATACGAGCGTTTGGTATTTCATATTGCCGGCCGTATGCTAAATCAGCAAGTAGATTTGGAGGATATCTGTCAGGATGTTTTTATTAAAGTGTATAAAAAACTGCCGGATTTTCGTCAGGAATCGAAGTTATCTACCTGGATTGGAACAATTGCCTATCGCGAATCGATCGATTTTCTTAGAAAAAAAGGTGAATCAGTAAACGACTTTCAGCATTTAAACGAAAAAGATTTTAGCAGTTTAATTGAATTGGAAAATCCTGAAAATATCAAAACACGTTCAGAACGTATAGATTATGTAAAACGATTGATCAACGAATTACCACCCGTTTTTCGAACGGTATTATCTTTGTATCACATCGAAGAAATGAGCTATAAAGAAATTGAAGAAATAACGCAATTGCCTGAAGGTACTCTAAAAAGCTATTTGCATAGAGCCCGTCAGTTGTTGAAAGAAAAATTAATAAAACAAAATACTTTGGTGGAGGAATGGTTATGAAAAGACTCGATGAAAAGCAAAATGAGAAACCTATGGATTATGACGATAAAGTAATCGATGCGCTATGGTCAGAAGCCTTGTCGGATAATTTTCAAACCAAAATACCTTTCGATTTTGCCGATAGGATGGAAAAAACAGCTCAACAAATTAGCCTTAAACAATTTTGGCAGGAAGAGCTTTTAAAACAATTCTCCTTTTTTGGCGGAATTGCTTTTTTAATCGCAGTTGCATTCGGAATTTTTTATTACCTCCAGCCACAAAATGCCTTGCAAGCAATTGAATTTCTATATAAGATTAGATTAATGATAATCGGAACAGTTGTACTTATTTTTAGCTTTCAGCTGGCTGATACCTGGGTTTTTAGAAAACTTAACAGGAATTAAAACTTAGGTGTATTTGCTTAATTTTACAATAAAACAAATAAAAACACCAGCGGAATAATAATGCCTAACGCAGTATAA
>JAZDJM010000286.1:0-2015 GCA_043804305.1 Bacteroidota bacterium | reverse complement strand
GCAATAATATACATCGAACACATTAAGGCAACCACCAAATAACCCACATAAATGGCACGGAATCCATGCAGAATTTTAGCGCTTGTTCCTGAAAAACGAAAAAGTATGAATTGATTATCGGTCATAAATCTGAGTTTGCCCCACATGGGGGCAAAAATGATTGGAATAATTCCGGCCGATAAAAATGCCGTATAATAAATCCATAAACCGGAATATCCTTTTTCCAGCAAAATCCCCATTTGGGGTAAGGAATTGATATTGTCATTATTTATAATAAAATAAGACATTCCCAATATCCACCATGGAATCATTTTTTCTGAACTAAAAATATTTTGGTGTTTTTTTGAGTATGCTAAAAAAGAAACCGATATTAAAATAAGTAAATAGGCAATAATTACGAATAGGTCTAACATTAGGGCTTCTAAACTTTATTTTTGTTAATTGATCTGTCTTTCCTTAACTATTTATTATTGTAGCTTTATTTAATCCTTTTTTCAAATTCATCAATATTGGTGATGCAAAAATATTTATTTCATCCTATCTGACAGACTCTGTTGGCTTTCTGGCAAGTTGACCTGCATTAGCAGTAACTTTTTTGAAGCAACAAAAAAATCAGTTAAATTTATTAATCCTAATTTAATGCACTATGAAAATAACAAAATACGAAGATATTTAAACTCTTTACTATCGTGTTAAAGCATAAACCGCAAAACTAGCCAACCAATGTTCTCCGGCATAATCACCGCTGGCGATATTGGGTAGCGCATCTTTAAGGTGTTTTTCGGCAGCTTCTAACAATTGTTTTTTCTGTGGATTGTTGTTTCCCAAATGTTCGGCAATACCTAACATACACCATGCCCTGCTTAGATTTAATCCGTCGAGATGAACCAATTGTAAATCAGTCCTTTCGCTCACAATTGCAGGATTCATCAGGTTTTCCGGAATTTTAGGCAAAAATGCTTTTAACCATTTTGCGTAAGCGTTTTTGTCTAATATCCGGTACATTAAATCGGCTTCCAATAATGCCGGCGAAAAAAAATCGGTACCATTTGGCTCCAGATAAGCCGGATAATTTTTATCGGCTAAATAATAATCTTTGCTTCGCTGAATTAAAATTTCTTCAAAAGCTTTATCTTCCGTAAGTTTTGCATAATCGAGTGCAAAAGCTAAAGCAAATGCTGTGTTTGGATGAACTCCGGTACGAATTGGATAGGTTTGTTTCGGCAAATAGCTAATCAAACTGTTTCTTAAATGACTAACCAAAGGCTGAAGATTGCCCAACCAGATTTCTGCCTGTGGATTATCCCAGGTTTTCAATTCATAGGCCAACTGAAAAATCCATGCCCATCCGTATGTTCTTTCAAACGAACGATTTAAGGTTTGACCAAAATAGCCCACTTCATCTAAAATATTCTGCGCGCTTAAATTTTGGTCGATTGCATGTTTTATGGATTCTGCATTTTCCATTTCCGGAAAAAGCTTTAAAAGCTTAATCAACATCCAATGGCCATGCACGGAAGAATGCCAATCGAAACAGCCGTAAAAAGCAGGATGTAAATCGTAAGGTGTGCGGACTTCAGAAGAATCGGCAATTACATGGCCCAATTTATTTGGATATTCCGTTTGTATGCAATGAAAAGCCAATGAAGCCAAATGCTCTGCTCCTTCCTGTGTTAATTGTGGCTGCACATTCTTATTAAAGACATACATTTGCTGCGCCCATAAATTGAGTGTCATAATCAAAATACCGAGTAAAATAATTCCTTTTTTCATATCCATTCTTTTTCCTTTTAGTAAATACAATTATTAAACTGATGTTCTTGCCACCATATCACCAATCCACAAAATTACACCAAAATACGATTCTTAAACTATTTGTTTGGTGGCATTTAGTGCGCTGGTGTTTTAGTGGCATTTTTTTAATAAACTAGTGTTGAAATAAAATCGTCTCATTTACGACGGATCTACATCAATAACCATACGAATCGAATTATAAATGCTAAGTTCGCGAAATT
>JAZDJM010000285.1:0-6357 GCA_043804305.1 Bacteroidota bacterium | reverse complement strand
ATAAACTTACGCAAACTACGGGAATTCAGGCTATTGATATTGCCAAAAGATTAATGGATTATGGGTTTCATGCGCCAACTGTTGCATTTCCGGTTCATGGTACTTTAATGGTTGAGCCAACAGAAAGCGAACCGCTGTCCGAACTGAACCGTTTTATTGATGCCTTGCACAGTATCCGTGAAGAAATTAGAGATATTGAAGAAGGAAAAGCAGATAAATCGAATAATATCATAAAAAACTCACCACATACTGCTTCTATTATTGCAAGCGATGATTGGAATTATCCATACACCAGAAAAATGGCCGCTTTTCCGCGACCTTGGTCAGCTGAAGATAAGTACTGGCCTTCAGTTGGCAGGATAGATGATGCTTACGGCGATAGAAATTTATTCTGTACCTGTGCACCAATTGAGAGCTATGAGTAACGTAAGCTTTATTTGTTAAAAATAAAAACCGTCTGTATTTGAAAAAATACAGACGGTTTTTTTATCAAATAATATATGTCAGGTAAGGAAACTCAATAAGATTCCCGCTGCCACTGCACTGCCAATAACACCACTTACATTAGGCGCCATTGCATGCATCAATAAATGATTCGTAGGGTCATATTTCAATCCTTCCTGCTGCACTACACGTGCACTATCTGGTACAGCTGAAACTCCTGCAGCGCCTATCAATGGGTTAATTTTATTTCCTTCTTTAAGAAATAAATTCATCACTTTTGCAAACAAAACTCCGCCGGCAGTAGCAATTACAAAAGATAAGGCTCCCAGACCAAAAATCATTAGAGAGGTGTCTTTTAGAAAAACGGTAGCCTGTGTGCTTGCTCCTACTGTAACACCAAGTAAAATGGTTACAATATCAATTAATGAATTTCTTGCCGTATCAGCCAGTCTTTTCGTATAGCCGCTTTCTTTAAGTAAGTTCCCAAAAAATAACATCCCTAAAAGTGGCATTGAACTTGGTGATATAAAACCAGTTAGTAAAAAACCTATAATTGGAAACATAACTTTTTCCAGTTTAGGAACTACTCTTGGAGGTTTCATTCGTATAAGTTTTTCCTTTTTATTGGTCAACAAACGCATAATAGGAGGCTGAATTACCGGAACCAAAGCCATATATGAGTAAGCGGCAATGGCTATAGGCCCTATAAGGTTCATCACTTGCTTGCCCTCATAAAAATTAATTCCATTGGCTAATTTTGATGAAATAAAAATGGCTGTTGGTCCATCTGCACCTCCAATTATTCCAATTGCACCTGCTTCGGGTGCCAGAAAACCAAGCAATAAAGCGCCCAGAAATGTCAGAAAAATCCCAACTTGAGCAGCTGCTCCAAGCAACATTAATTTTGGGTTGGAAATTAAGGATGAGAAATCAGTCATGGCTCCAATTCCCAAGAAAATAAGAGGTGGATAAATGCCGTAGGTAACTCCGTAATAAAGGTAGTTTAATACACTTCCCGATTCATAGATTCCTATCTTTAAACCAGCATCTTCAGGGAAAGGAATATTCCCGATTAATACACCAAACCCGATTGGGATGAGCAATAATGGTTCATAATCATATCTTATGGCTAGGAATATAAAGAATAAACCAACCATTATCATAATTAAATGTCCGGAAGTTGCGTTTTCGAAACCTGAATAACTAAAGAATTTGGATAATCCTTTTTTACTTGTTTCATAAGGATTAAAAGTGCTTTCAGATTCTGTATCGCTAACCGACGCTTGTGTGGTATCGATAGCTTTAGTTTCTTTTTCATTTTCTAATGAAATAAAACTGGATGCCAGGCTGATAATGGCAATGGCACCTATTAAAGTGAAAAATTTTCTTAGATGCATGCTAATGTATTTCAAGGAGGAGTTCATTCTGTAAAATATTAACTCCAGGTTTCACTTTTATGTTTTTAACTATGCCTTTTTTTTCAGCCAGAACTTTGTTTTCCATTTTCATTGCTTCATAAACCAGTAAAAGATCCCCGACGTTTACTTCCTTGTTTTCGCTGCAATGAACCAGCATTATTGTTCCGGGCAGCGGACTATACACTTTAAATGCTGAAGATTCTGATTTTGTTAGCTCTTTATGTGTTGGCACAGCAGATCGCATTAGTTTTGGTGTTTTTGAAGCCTTTATTTCCTGCTCCAATTCCACTTTATAAGAAGTACCATTTACTTCAACCTTTGCCGTATTTCCCTCAACTTTTTTTATTTCAACAAGGTACTTATTTCCGTGAATGCTAAAATTGAACTTTTTCATATGTTTATAATTTGTTTTTTAATGGTCATATGGAACATCCACAATAATCATCCTCCTGTGTGTCAAAATTGTTTTGTCGTGGATGTTTCATCTGTTTATAATTTGTTTTTTAGTTGTCAGATGGAACTCACATGCCTTATAATCATCGCCCTGTGCGTCTGAAATATTTTTTAGGCATGTTCGTTTCATTTTAATTTTTATTTGTTTAAAGGTTGACGCATACCATAAATTTTCGAACTCCAAGGAGAATATTTTCTCGACACTTCCTTGATAGTAATTTTGCCGCTTTCATCATCATGTTGTTCATTCATATACAGATAAAGGGCTGCACTAATTGCTGCGGTCACTTCACCGGATATTGATTCGTTTTCCGGCTCATCATCACTTTCCTTACTCTTCCTGCGGATATACATCCGGGTAAAATATTTAATCAGTTTAGGAATTAATGTATAGATTAGCCAAAGAAACATGAGAGCGACAAGAACAATTAGATAACCAATTACACTTAAACTGATTGCGAAATCCCATTGGGTTAAAAGAATATGTAAATTCATTTTATCAAAATTTTGGGTTATAGCGGAATGTTCCCGTGTTTTTTTGGTGGATTTACAGCTTTTTTAGTAGCCAAAGTTTTGAAGGCACGAATGATTCGAAAACGCGAATTTCGAGGTTCGATTACATCATCAATATATCCGTATCGAGCAGCTTCATATGGATTTGCAAAAATTTCGTTGTATTCTAATTCTTTGGTCTGAATATACAACTCAGCCTCCTGAGGCGACATGCTGGCAATTTTTTTACCTTCGAGTACTTCAACTGCTCCTTTTGCACCCATAACCGCGATTTCAGCCGTTGGCCATGCATAGTTAAAATCTCCGCGCAGTTGTTTACAACTCATCACATCGTGTGCACCGCCATAAGATTTTCTTAAGGTAACTGTAACTTTGGGGACTGTGGCTTCGCCGTAGGCAAACATCAATTTGGCACCATGAGAAATAATTCCATTGTGTTCCTGAATGCTTCCGGGTAAAAAACCGGGTACATCAACCAGAGTAAGTATTGGAATATTAAAAGCGTCACAAAACCGAACAAAGCGGGCAGCTTTCCTTGATGCATTAATATCTAAAACACCAGCCAAATAATTGGGTTGATTGGCCACTATTCCTGTTGGCATGCCGTTAAATTTAGCGAATCCGGTAATTATATTTTTTGCCCACCGTCTTTGCGATTCCAAAAACTCCTGATTATCTACCAAGGTGTAAATAACCTCCATCATGTCGTAAGGTTGATTTGAACTTTCAGGTATAATGGAGTTTAAACTATCTTCCAGCCTGTCAATCGGATCTTCACAAACTGTCTGAATAGGCTCTTCCAGATTATTTTGAGGGAAATATTCGATTAATTTCCGGATTATCATTATGCCTTCGTCTTCATCGTCGGCTCTGAAATGTGATACGCCTGATTTAGATGAATGTACATTTGCTCCGCCAAGGTCTTCAGTAGATATTTCTTCTCCGGTTACTGTTTTGGTTACCTTCGGCCCGGTTACAAACATATTGCTTGTTTGATTACTCATGATTATAAAATCAGTGAGTGCAGGAGAATATACTGCACCTCCGGCACAGGGACCGAAAATGGCTGAAATTTGAGGAACTACTCCGCTGGCCATGATATTACGCTGAAAAATTTCAGCATAGCCGGCCAGGCTGTTTACGCCTTCCCGTATTCTTGCGCCTCCGCTGTCGTTTATCCCAATAATGGGTGCACCAACAAGCATGGCCTGATCCATTATTTTACAGATTTTATTGGCATAGGTTTCTGAAAGCGAACCTCCCAAAACTGTAAAATCCTGAGAATATATATAAACTACTCTTCCGTCAATTGTTCCGTGACCCGTAATTACACCGTCGCCTAAGAATAGTTTTTTCTCCATGCCGAAATTAGTGTTTCGATGGGTTACAAACATGTCGAATTCTTCGAAACTTCCTTCATCAAGAATCATTTCGATTCGCTCTCTGGCCGTGTATTTTCCGCTTGCATGCTGAGCTGCAATACGTTCCTCTCCGCCACCTTTCATGGCCTCCTCACGAAGAGTTATTAGTTTGTTTATTTTTGATTGAATATACATTTTTAAAAAATTATAGTCTTTATTCTTTTCCGCAGAATTCAGTTAGCACTCCGCTGGTTGATTTTGGATGCAAAAACCCAATTTGCAGGTTTTCTGCTCCTCTACGGGGATTTTTATCAATTAATAGAATACCCTTTTCTTCAACTTCGTTTAATGCATTTTGAACCCCGTCTACTGAAAATGCAATATGATGCACGCCTGGTCCTTTTTTTGCAATAAATTTCCCAATCGGCCCTTCAGGATCGGTAGTTTCCAATAATTCTATTTTTGTTTCGCCAACTTTAAAGAAAGCTGTTTTTACGCGCTGATCTTTCACTTCTTCTATGGCATAACACTCTAAACCGAGAATATTTTGATAGTATTTAATGCTTTCTTCGAGGTTTTCAACCGCTATTCCAATGTGTTCAATTGAATTTATCTTCATTTGTAGATTATTTAAATTTTTTATACGTGAAATGAAATTTAGCGCAATTCCAGATTCTGAGATAGTTTTATTTGCGCCAGATTTCAAATTATTTGCTGTTAATATACTAAAACTAATTGTTTTTAGAAATTTTGTGCAAAATTAAAGTTTATTTGTTAATCAAAAAACAATAACAACTATTTATTTAAAAATAATACAGTGAAGCAAAAATGTTATAATCTAAACATTCTGTTATGCTCCTTATCAAAGCTTTGCGTGAACTTTCCATCTTGAAGAGCAGACAAAAATATTTCTTTTTGTTACTATTCTGAAATCCAATAGAATCAAATGTAAAAAATGGACAGTTTAATGAATATTTTTTCGATTAGTTTAACGTATTCTGATTTTAATTTTCAAATATTTTTTCATTTCTTTGTACGCTATTTAAAAAGATTCTAAATAATATACTAATGAGTGAAGTTAAAAATCCATGTATTAATGTTTGTCGGACAGACAAAAACGGCATCTGTCTGGGTTGCAAACGAAGCCTGGAAGAAATTGGAGATTGGTCGAAATACTCGAATGAACAGAAAATCAGCGTTTTGGAAAATATAAGCCAAAGAAGGAGTGATTTCGAGGATTATTATGGCGGATTTTCTTTCTAATTTTTTCGTTTATTAGCCTTATGTTTTTTTGGTTTTGCAGAAATTATTATCAATATCCCTAGAATAGGGGTTAAAAATAAACTAATTAAAAAACCTCCCCAGAATCCCAACTTAGTAGCTTTAGAAATTAAACCCAAGATTATAGAGGCGGCCATCCAGGTTAACCAGAAATACAATGCCATATGATTAATTTTAAAGCGAATATAAAAAATCTATTTTGAAATTAAATATAGTCAGAAGAATTTAGATGATAGTGTGAAATATTGCTGCTAGTCTTTATAAAAAAAAACTAAATTTGCGGCTTTAAATGCCCCCATAGTTCAAGGGATAGAACGAGTGTTTCCTAAACACTAGATACAAGTTCGAGTCTTGTTGGGGGTACTTTTTAAAATTTGGGCGTTGATTTAATCTTTCAAAGTCTAAAATAATGCGTTATGTGTAAGCTTATTTGTATAGTTAGTTTCAAAATGAGATAAAATATGAATACTAATTTTCTACTAGTTTTAACGATTATCTTCACCCTTTCTCTCAATTCAAAAGCCATTGCAAATTCCGATTCAACTTTTTCCTCGCGCTTTCTTTTTGCAGATAGTATTGTGATGAAGCAAATTGACAGTATAATAAATACGAGTAAAATGTATTTGGGAAAACCCTATCGGTTTAAAAATTCATTGGGAGAAGTTATGGATTGCAGTAATTTTATAAAGTATATTTTTTCATATCAAAATATTTCACTTCCAAGATCTTCGTCGGAAATAGCTACATACAGCAAGAAAATTGCTTTTGAAGAAATTAAAAAGGGCGATTTATTATTTTTCAAAGGAAGAAATATATCTTCCTCCTCAATTGGGCATGTAAGTTTAGTTATTGAGAAAGATGAAAATCATATCAAAATGATTCATAAC